>CAZJIH010000078.1:0-10484 GCA_964545935.1 uncultured Akkermansia sp.
CAGCGGTTCAGTCTTGCGGAATGAGGAAAGGAGTGGTAGAATGGTGGTGGCATGAAAGTGATAATCATATACGGCAGCAAGAGCGATCTATCGTTTATGGAACCCGCGCGGCAGTATTTTGAGGAGTACGGGGTAAAGTATGAAGAGGTGGTGTACTCTGCGCACCGGGATATGGAAGCATTGTTGGACTACCTGAAACGGGTGAAAGCAGCCGGGGATCGCGCGGTGATGTTGTGTGTAGCCGGGCTTTCGGCAGCGTTGCCGGGGGTTGTGGCAATGAACACGGAATATCCGGTCATAGGGGTACCCGTACCGTGCGGACCGCTCAATGGGGTGGACGCCCTGTTAGCCATCAGCCAATTACCGGGGGGGGTACCGGCAACAACAGTAGGTTTACACAAGAAGAGCCCGTTGAACGCTGCCATGGCAGCTCACCGAATTCTTCAATTCGCGCAACAATAAACATTTGACATGCCGAAGCTTACCACAGAAGACCTTACGGAAGCCCTCGAACGCTGGGCGGATACCATCGCGGCGCGAGTCGGACAAGCCCCGCTCGGTCTGGTCGGACTCATCAGACACGGGGACATACTTGCTCAGCGGCTTATAAAGAACCTTGATGCACGCGGGATAGGAGCACAATACGGTGCCATCGACATCACCCTGTACCGCGACGACCTCGACCTACGGAAGGACCGCCCCGCCTTAAGAAGCTCGTATTTACCCTACTCTACCGACGGCATGCACCTCGTACTCGTAGACGATGTGATACAAAGCGGACGCACAGCGCGAGCCGCTTTAGAAACGATATTTGAATACGGACGCCCGGCGCGTGTTGAACTGCACTGCTTGGTAGACCGAGGGCACCGGGAATTACCCATACAGCCGGATTACGTAGCCTTCTCGCTGGAAAGTTCGACAGATGTACAAGTACACTTGTGGGAAACAGACGGAGAAGACGCGGTATTATACTAACCCTAAAACGAAAAAGGACGACATGCGACCTAGGAAAGACCTCATTACCATAGGAGAACTCAGCGATGAAGAGATACACACCATTCTCGACAGCGCCGTAGCGATGAAAGAAATATTCACGAAGAGCGTGAAGAAGGTACCCGTATTGAAAGGGAAATCCGTACTTACCCTATTTTACGAACCGAGCACACGCACACGCTCATCCTTTGAAGTAGCCGCGCACCGACTCTCGGCAGACGTTACCACCTTTCCCCTTTCCACATCCTCCGTGGTTAAAGGGGAAAGTGTCCACGACACCATCGATACGTTGATGAGCATGAAAATGGACTACATCATCGTACGGCACAAAAACAGCGGGATACCGGCAGTCATCGCCAGACACTGCAACGCGTCCGTCATCAATGCCGGCGACGGAGCCCATGCGCACCCCAGCCAAGCATTCCTGGACGCCTTTACGATTCGCGAAAAATTCGGTACGGTAAACGGGAAGCGAGTAGTCATCGTAGGGGACATATTGCACAGTCGGGTGGCACGCTCTACCGCGCTCATACTACGACGTCTCGGGGCGGAGGTAGCGTTCATGGGACCCGGGTCACTCGTACCGGCGGAAGTTCACAGCGGAATACCCGTATTGAAAAGCTGGGATGAAATATTAGCGCGGCAACCGGATGTGATATACCTGCTACGCGTACAGAATGAACGCATAGATAGCCCCTTTTTCCCCGCGGCGGATTACCACCAAGCCTTCGGAGTAACGGAAGACCGACTACGCCGCATTGAAGCGCACGGAATATGCATCATGCACCCCGGACCGGTCAATCGGGGTGTCGAACTCTGTGACGCTGCCCTGGATTACCGAAATTGTCTCGTCTGCAACCAAGTAGAAAACGGCATAGCAGCTCGAATGAGCATACTTTATCACCTTACCCCGGGAACACTCTCATGACACATACCTATATCACACACGCCACTTGGGCACCGACCGGAGAGGAATGCGACCTTTGTCTTAGTCCCGCGGCGGAAGCCACCTGCAGTGTCAGTTTAGCCGGAGTCAATCTACCGGATGTACAGAAGGTAGCTCCCTCCGGCGAGATGCGCGTACCCGAGCAGGCACGCGTCATCGACGCGACAGGCAAACTCTTGTTACCCGCGTTGTACGACCTTCATACACACATCGAGATACCCGGACGCAGTAAACGAGAATGCATCATGCGAGCCGGGGAAGCGGCTGTACACGGAGGAGTGTGGGGCATGCTCGTATTGCCCTCCACGGCTTTTTGTTTTGATAACGGCGCGGCGTTGGACAGTTTTCGCGAAGCCGCCACAGCACGATCCGTAGCGGATATGGAGGCAGCCGGGTGCATAACCTTGGGGATGAAGGGCGAGCAGCAAGCACCCTACAACACTTTGGCAACCATGCGTGGGGTACGCATACTGAGCGACGGCGAGAACAGCCCCTCCGATATACTCATGCTATACCGAGCTATGCAGTATGCCGGGGAACTCGGGCTTATTTTTGCCGTACGAGGCGATGTACCTGCGCTATCGAAGCAGACGTACGCTCACCCGAGCACGACAGCGTATCGCTTGGGGTTACACCCGTGTCCGCCGTGCGCCGAAGAGATAGGGACGGAGACACTGCTACGCATAGCGGAAGCCACCGGGACCAGACTTCATCTCCAGCTGGTCAGCACAGCGGAAAGTGTACACATCATACGACGCGCCAAGGAACGAGGCGTCAACGTGACGGCGGAAGTCGCGCTGCACCATCTCCTTTTTACCCACGAACAGATCGGCGACTACGAAACAGTTTTCAAAACCGTACCGCCGTTACGCGATCAGTCGGACTGTGAGGCATTGTTGGAAGGGGTGAAAGACGGAACCATCGACTGCATAGTCAGTGCTCACACCCCGTGTACCCCATTTTCTAAAAAACAAGACTTTATCAGTGCACCTGCCGGTATGGTAGGGCTGGATACCATGCTACCGGCACTCTACACGAAACTTGTGGAACCCGGGAAACTCAGTTGGTCTGAGCTCGTGCAAGCCTGTTGTCTACGACCGGCACAGATAGCGAGTCCTTGGGAACAGGAAGAAGGGGCACCGGCGGCGGCACCTTTGTTACTCTTTGATCCGCATGCCGAAACACATGTCACGGAAAATACGCTTTCCTGCGGCACACTCAACACCCCCTTCTTAGGACAGGTACTTCACGGCACCGTCACCCTGCCCCTCCGTTAATTGATCCCCCTCCCCCGCGCATGGTTATCGAAATTGTCAGTGATGGGAAAAAAGGACATCTCACGCAGACACGCGGATTGGCGAGAGCGCTGGGACAGCAAGCGCGGAAACTGGTACCGGATATCGAATATCGGGTGCACGAATCGGATGTCAGCTCACTCACCCTCATGGGTAAACTCCTCTACAAAGGAGAAGGAGAGGAACGACCGGACCTCGTGATATGCGCCGGACACGGTACGCATCTCGCGGCTCTCCGCTTGGCGCACCGAAGGCATTGTCCGTGCATTGTATGTATGAAACCGAGTTTACCGACTTCGTGGTTCGATTTGTGCATCATCCCGCGTCACGATTACCCGGAAGGTCAGTCGGTACCCCGGAATGTATTGCTTACGCGCGGGGCACTGAACAGCATTATCCCCAATCCTACGGCAGTACGGCGTGGTTCACTCATTCTCATCGGTGGGCCGAGCAAAGAATACGGGTGGGATGAAGACCAGCTGCTCACGCACCTCGCCACTCTCGCTCGCTACAACGAAGGACAGATTACCCTTACCACCTCGCGACGTACACCGAATGATTTCGCGCACGCCGTGCACATCGCATGCCCGAGTATTCGTGTGGTACCCGTAGAAGAAACCGGGGATGATTGGGTGCCGACTCATCTTGAAACCGCAGAAAATGTGTGGGTAACGCAGGATAGCGTATCCATGGTATACGAAGCCCTCAGTTGCGGGGCACCGGTAGGGGTTCTCGAAATGCCGGTTCACCCGAAACGCGCCGGCAAAGAACCCGGACGAGTCAGTAGGGGGCTTCTTCAACTCGTAGAAGAAGAACGAATAACAACCTTTACGCAATGGTTGAAGACACATACGCTTCACCCGGGGAAACCATTGCAGGAAACCGTGCGAGCCGCGGACTTTATTTTGACCCGATACCCGTTTTTGCTGCCGTGAAAGTGATGCACCTAGTACCTGCTCTTACCTCCGGCGGCGTAGAACAAGTCGTCTTGGAACTCTGCCAAGGGTTATCCTCAGCGGGGGTAACCTGCGAAGTTGTTTCATCCGGTGGACGCATGGTGCCTCTGCTTGAAGCGACGGGTGCCTCGCATTTTACCATCCCCTTGGAAAAGAAAAATTTACGCTTAATCTCGTCAATTTATCAATTAGCCGGACTCCTGCGGCGGACACGTCCGGATATCCTGCACATCCATTCCCGTATACCCGGATGGGTCGCTTTTTTTGCCGAGAAACAGCTACCGACCAGGGAGCGACCTATTGTTGTGTCAAGTTTTCACGGAGTGTATACCGTGGGCAGGTATTCGCGGATCATGACACGCGGAGCGGCAGTAGTAGCGGTATCGCAATTCATCCGCGAGCATATCCTCACTCACTACCGAAATGTCGACCCACAGCGTATCCATGTCATCCCGAATTCCATCGATTCCGGGAAATTTTTCCCCGGCTACCGACCAACAGCCGCTTGGCTTGAAACTTGGCACACCCAACATCCGGAGCTCGACGGAAAGTTTGTACTGTGTTTACCGGGACGCATCACGCGTCTGAAGGGGCATACCCTTTTGGCTGAGATCATCCGCGGTTTGCGAGCGCACGGGGTACCCGTCCATGTACTCATCGTCGGTGAAACCAAGAAGGGGAAAGAACATTTTCAACGTGAACTGGAGGTACTTTATGAACGAGCCGGCGTGACGGATGCAGTCACTTGGCTCGGACATCGCGATGATTGGCGCGACATTGCCTGTGTAAGCGATGTGGTTCTTTCGCTGTCACTTGCTCCGGAAAGTTTCGGGAAAACCACTTTGGAGGCATTGGCGCTGGGACGTCCTGTAGCCGGATTCGAACACGGAGGAGTCGGCGAACAATTACACCGCTTTTACCCCGAGGGCTGTGTTCCGGTAGGGGATATTCGCGCGATGGTAACGCTGCTTACCGCTTGGTACCCCGCTCCCCCGCAGACAGTGCTTCCGGTAGGTTCCCCCTACGAAAGAACGGATATGATTAACTCACACTTAAATCTTTACCATTCTTTACTATGAAGGTCTTGCAATTCGCGCCGGAGATGAAGCTCGGTAGTCCGGACACACTGGCAGCGGACTTAGCGTACGCATTGCGAGAGTTCGACGTGGTTAGCACGGTCGCCGCGCCGAGTCGTCAACTCCTCACACACTTTCTCGGAGCTAAGGTAAAGTATGTGCGTTTCGCCGTAGGGCATTTATTCGGTCTCTTGGGGAATAGCCGACATTTACAAAATATCATCCGGAAATGTCGCCCCGATGTGCTTCACGCCTACGGGTACGAAGCTGTGGCTATAGCAACGCGAGCACGTCGGTTTTTTTTGCCGAACCGTCGTCCGCTCCTCGTGGGCACACTGAGCACCTACCCGAAGGACGTTAAAGTTTTGAATCGTTCTCGGTTAACGGAATGTGACGCGCTCACCTTCAATCATACCGAACTTCGCGCTTGGTTACGCAGTTACCAAGCTCAACTGATTCAATCGTGGATTATTCCGCACGGAGTGAACGATGAACTCTGCCACCCTAGGTATAAACCGGATGCCGGCTGGGTAGCTCAATGGAAGCGAATTCACCCACAATTAGCCAAACGCTTTGTGATATGTTTACCGGCACCGGTCGCACCGGAATTTTGCACCCAACACATCACACCTATCCTGAGCATGCTCCGTAGCCAAGATATCCCCGCGCACGCTTTACTCGTGGGAAGTACCGATCGCTGCGACCCGGAATTTATGCGTACGTTGCACCAAAGTTTACGAGCCGCCGGAATGGATGATTTCGTGACACATCTCCCCGCCCCGGAAAATTTACGGGATGTACTCTGCATGTCACACGCCGTTCTTTGTCTGACCCAAAAACCGATTATTTACCACCAAGCGACCCTGCACGCACTAGCATTGGGACGTCCCACCGCCGGGTACGGACACGGAGCGATACTCGATTATTTAGAAGCGATGCAACCGATGGGGGTACTACCGGTAGGGAATGTGGATAGCGCAGCAGATATTTTATCGCAGTGGTACAGTGCTCCCCCCGACCCACCGGACGAAATTCCTTACCCATACAAATTAAAAGATACAGCACAAAAAATCTACGAACTATACACTAACCTCAAACCTCGATATCGATCATGAAAATACATTTTTGCGGAGCTGCCGGAACAACAACCGGATCGCAACATCTCCTAGAAATCAACGGAAAACGTATTCTGCTGGACTGCGGACTCTACCAAGGACACCGAGCCGATGAACTGCGAATCAACCGAGATTTCCCCTCCTTTGAACCCACGTCCATCGACCACGTCATCCTTTCGCACGCGCATATCGACCACTCCGGCAACATTCCCAACCTCGTGAAACGCGGCTTCAAAGGGAATGTGTTCTGCACCCACGCCACGCGTTCTCTTTGCGCTCTCATGCTGGTGGATGCCGCTCGTATCCAAGAACACGACTGCGCTTTCCTGACCAAGATGCACCAGCGCGCCGGAGGTACGGGAACAGTAGCCGAAGTTATCTACACAGAAGAAGACGCGCGCCGTAGCCTCGGCTGCTTCGTCGCTATAAATTATGAACGTCGGATGGTAATCGACGACGGCATCGCCCTCACATTTTACGACGCCGGGCATATCCTCGGTTCCGCTCAAGTAGCGTTGGACATCGATGACCACGAAGACGGACGCCGCAAGCGCTTACTCTTTTCCGGAGATGTAGGACGCGGAGACAATGAATTACTACGCGACCCCGCCCCGGTGGATAAAGTAGATATTCTTTTAATGGAGAGTACCTACGGAGGACGGCACCACGAAGCACCCAGCCGAGACGACGAAAGCTTTTTTCGAGAAATACGCGAAGCACTGGCGCGTGGGGGGAAAGTCTACATCCCGGCATTTGCGGTAGAGCGCACCCAGCAGTTGCTGTACCTGCTCAACCAAGCATTTCAGGACGGAATGCTCGGCAAGGTACAGGTATACGTGGATAGCCCGATGGCTGTAAGTGCCACAGAACTTTTCCGCGCCCACGCCGAATGTCTGAACGGCGATGTGTACAACAAACTCTTTGCCTCACGCGATCCCTTCTCCTTTGCTAACCTGCACTTATGCCGCACGGTGACGGAGTCTCAAGCCCTGAATGATATTCGTAAATCCGCTATTATCATCTCCGCTTCGGGAATGTGCGAAGCGGGACGCATCCTCCACCACCTCAAACTCGGTATCTCCGGACCGAAAAATACCGTACTCTTTGTAGGGTTCTGCGCCGCTAATACTTTGGGACGACGCATTATGGACGGCGCAAAAATAGTTCCCATACTCGGCGGACAGTACCCCGTACGCGCGCAAATTCGACGTTTGGACTCTTTCTCCGGACACGCCGATCACGGAGAATTACTCGGATATTTTCGGCGTATAAGAGGTGAGAAAAAACAGGTATTTTTAGTGCACGGCGAACCGGATTGCGCGAAAGCGATGCAGGCTGCCTTGGAGCGTGAATCTTCCGGCTCTGTCGCTATCCCCAAAAAAGACGACATTGTCGTATGCTAACCTTGTACCGAGGAGTGCTGAGTATTTTCCTGCTTGCGCTTTCGGTGTTGTGGGCGCAGGTGCCGCAGGATTGCAGCCAAGCTATACTCGGTGTAGCCTCCGATTGGGATGCTTCGCAGGTTACGCTGTCCCTCGTGGAAAGACAAAAAGACGGCGGCTGGGCACGTGTACTCGGACCCTATCCGGGACGTTTAGGACGGGCAGGTCTCGTTTGGGGACTTGGACTTCACGCCAATCCGCGAGGAGCTGTCACTAAACGCGAGGGCGACGGACGTTCACCCGCCGGGGTCTTCGCGATCGGGGGACTTTGGACGACCTGCCGGGAACCGGTCAAGCATCACCGTCGATTGCCGGAGGTGCGGGTAGGACCGTGTGATCTCTGGGTATCAGACCCCGCCGTGCCGCGTCTGTACAACCGCTTCGTGCGCCTGAAACATCCCGCAACCTCGCCGTGGGAACTCAAGGAACAGATGCGACAATCCGATTACGCGCACAGTATCAAGTTGTTGATATGCCACAATACGCAGGAAACACCGGGACGACCGGTACCGGGCGCGGGTTCATCCATTTTTTTCCATATCTGGCGCAGGGATGGTGCCGCACCCACAGCGGGTTGCACATCCATGGCGGAGGCTGCTCTGCGTGCTTTCATAGCGCGTCTCGATCCTACGCGACGTCCGGTTTATATCCTTTTACCACGCGCTGAATACGTGCGCCTCCGGCGTTTATGGCGTCTCCCTTAACTTTATTTTTTACTTTATGCCTTTTTACGCTGAAATCAATTTAATAATTCTGTTTATTTCGTTTATTCTCTGTTTGTTGCCGGAGTTTTTATGCGGAGTGTATGCGGTGATACGGTGGATTTTCGGTGCGAATAAACCGCGTTTACCCCGTGTCCCGCTTTACCCGTGTACGAGTTTTCCGAATGTATGGGATAAGTTCGGTTGTTTTTTTATGCTGGGACTATTTGTGCTCAGTTGTACGTCCGAGTGTTTACACCCGAATGAAACGCATGAACCGGCAGATGCAGCCGCCGTGGTATTTAACACGCTTGTACTGATTGCTATCTACGTTCCGTTTATCGTGCGCCTCGGTTTTTTGCCTCAAATGGGGTTTCGCCGTACCGGACAACGTTCTTTGTCTCACTTTTTGTTTGCCGTCGGAGCCATCTTAACCCTGCTCATACTTTCGGGTATTTACGAAGCATCCGGTCTTATTTCATGGTTCGTTCGCGCAACCGGGAGCCCGGAATATCAGGATGTCGTAGTCAGTGTCGCTAAGGGCGATGCCTTTACCAAGCTCATCACCATTGCCGTCGCCGTAATTGTCGCTCCTTTCGGCGAAGAATGTTTTTTTCGAGGCTTCCTTTACAACACCCTCAAAGACCGTTGGGGAACAATCGCCGCAGCTGTTGTCTCATCCCTGATGTTCGCGTCCATCCACCTAGCCCTTCCCCAATTCATCATGCTCTTTACCATGGGCATCTTCCAGTGTATCCTCTACGAACGCTCCCACTCCGTACGCGTACCCATTTTCAGTCATGCGCTCTTCAACTCCATCTCGGTCATCGCTACTCTCTTCTTCTTTCCGGAAAGCTAAAGCTTACACCCGAACCGATTTCCTCGACATGCGCGGCTTGACATATCGATATTTGCGGTGTAGAATGCGCCTATGCGTCTCAATCAAGCAGTATTGGAAGAAAGAGGGCTACAGATACCGGATGCGCCGGCTCCTGTAGGTTCGTATGTGCAATGTGTTCGTAGCGGTAACCTGCTCCATCTGTCCGGAGGTATCTCAATAAACGGGAAAACCGCATTTTACGGGAAACTCGGACGCGAGCTTACCGTTGAACAAGGGCAGCAAGCAGCTGAGGCAGCTATTCTCAATCGTTTGGGTGTGATCCGAGCTGAGTTGGGCAGTTTTGCTCCGCTCACGCGCATAGTAGCTGTCAACGGCTTTGTCAATTGTACACCGGAGTTTACTGATCAAGCAAAGGTACTCAATGGGGCATCGGACTTGCTGGTGGCACTTTTCGGGTCGCAGGCTGCCCATACACGCTCTGCTGTGGGAGTGGCGAGTTTACCTCTCGGCGTGGCAGTGGAAATTAACATGATTGTTGAGTTTGACCCGACATCGGTGTGATACCCGGCGAGCGCTGTAGTTTATGGCAACAATTGTCCTGGGGATTTGTGGGTCGATAGCAGCCTGTAAAGCAACGGATGTGGCATCGCGTCTTACTAAAGCCGGACACGATGTGCACTGCGTCTGCACCCCTACAGCCCTGCGATTTGTAAATTCATTGACGCTCTACACACTCTCGCGGCATAAGGTAATTTCCGCGTTTGAGGATGAAACCGAAGATTGGGTTCCGGCTCATATTGCTTTGGCTCAAAAAGCAGATGTGCTCGCGGTAGCACCGGTCAGCTCGAATACCCTAGCATGCTTTGCGCAGGGATTGGCTCCGAATGTGCTTACCTCGCTGTACCTCGCAACCCGGGCACCCGTTCTTCTCTTCCCCGCTATGAATACACTCATGTGGGAACATCCCGCTACCCAACACAATGTGCAGATACTCCTTCAACGAGGTAATACTATCATCGGTCCGGCGGAAACGGGTATATTAGCATGCGGTACAAACGGTAAAGGTCGCTTGGTGGACGTAGATTGCATCGTCTCCCACATCCTGAACCGCTGAACCGC
>CAZJIH010000079.1:0-10410 GCA_964545935.1 uncultured Akkermansia sp.
CGAATGTTCGCCGTACCCCCTTTTTCCCAACGGTAACCCGCGCTCCGCGTACCCCGCCTGACACGGATACTCCACTCTTGCTGATGTTGAGTGTAATTCCGGGAAATATCTTAATGCGTTTTTGAAATCGAAATCCCATAGCTGTGTTTTCTTTGTTCGCCGGCACTTTACACGAACCCCGTTCGCATAACCTACCGCCACGCATTATACCTTCTTCTCCCTATCATGCAAGAACAAAACGTACGTGCACCTCGAGAAAAATGCGCAAGAGTTCCATCGCGTGAAAAAAAATGCGTAGGTCATGACTGCACGGATGGCGGAAGGCTTGTACGGAGTGAAACGGCGCAGCGCGGAACGGAGGAAGCTAGGATACGTTTTACGAAAGCCTGCATGTCGTCAAAAGTTGCATCACGTACGGCATCACAGGTACGTTCGGCGTAATCCGCACCGAGTTTGAAAAGTACATCGAGTGCCATCCCCGCAGCTCGCCGAGCGGGAGATTGCAAACCGAGCAGACAGGCGGACAGAGCAGTTGCCTGAGCACGCCGGAATTCCTGAAGAGAAATCCCGCGTTGCGCCAAAGCATCCAGCGTATCGCGCAAAGCGGAAGATGCGGCATCGAGATGCTCCGGAGAAGTTTCCAGAGAGAAGATGAGGGCACCGACATCGACACCCTGAAGCAACTCCGAACCGACATGGTAAACTAAACCCCGGGATTCGCGCAATTCGCCGTACAAAGGACCGGCCATATCCGAGCACCACTCATCCAGCAAAGTGAGCAGATGATACGCCGGATCGCGGATAGGCAAACCGGGTACGGCTACCGCAAAGGCGGCTTGATTTGTAGGCTCGGACGGAGAGCAAACACGTTCGCCGCCGCGCATAGGGGGGGGCAGGGTACCGATCAAGGGGGAACCAACCGGCATATCGGCAAACGCACTCTGCAACGCCGGCAGCAAATTCTCCCCCTGCACATCGCCGACCAATGCCAGTACAGCATTTTCCCTACAAAAGAGACGTCGGTGCAGGGAATGAAGCATATCCGGAGTAAGAGCACTGACGCTCTCTTCCGTACCGAGAGGATGTAACCCGTACGATACGTCCCCGAAGCAAAGTGAGCGGAGCGCACGGTGCACTACGGCAGCCGGTAACTGCATCTCCTCCCGTATCTCCGCCAGTTGATCTTCCCGCGCCGTCTGCACCACCCGTGCATCAAAAGCCGGGTGTAAAGCGACATCGGCAAGAAGGGATAGCATACTCGGGGCATCCTCCGGCAGACATCGCACAGAGAGGAGGATACTATTGTTCCCACCGCTAACCTGCAAAGATGCACCGACGGACTCCGTTGCCTCCGCCACTTCTGCGGAATTCCGTGTAGTTGTGCCCATGGGTAATACCTCTGCCATGAGTGCCGAAATACCCGCATCGACCGCTGACTCCGCACGACATCCGGCTCCTACGGCTAACACCATGTGCACCAACGGACACTGCGGGAGCGCTACAAGGTAAGTTGGGAGCGGTGCCGGCAGGGATACCGGTCGAACGGAAGCCTGCGGCGCGGATGAAACGTGTGCCGGCGCATGGCTCAGCGGGTCAACCGAGACCTCGGTGAGGGTGTGCGGAATCAGGTACAGTGCGGCAACGCGCCGAAGATCATCCTCCGTAACTCGCCGGAGTGCCGCGTTCCACTCATCGTACGCATCGATGTGGTGATAGCTTGCCCAAGTGGACGCAAGTACCTCCGCCGAGGAGGTAATCGTGGAAAGGTCCTTGAGCTGCTGCACACGACAGGATTTTTTTACACGGGCGAGAGCATCCGCAAAATCGGCGCGAGGTAAAGAATAAGCGTAATCGACGAGTGCATCCCGCAGGGTGTCACGACATGCGGTATCGACATCCGCGCGAATGATAAAAGCGCCCTGACCTTCCGCATGCGGCAGAAGGTAGGCAGCTGTATCGTGCGCCAAAGCTCGTTCATCGTGAAAGATACGCTGCAACCAAGCGGCACGCCCGCTCCCGAGAACTGCGCCGAGGACACTGAGCGCCGGGATGTCTTCGTGCTCCCGCGAAGGTGTACGCCATGCGAGACACAGAGAGGAAGTAGGCTGTGGGAACTCGCGCCGACATATCCGGGGTGCCCGCTGAAGTGGTTCCGCCGGACAGACCGGATGCGGACAAGCCCGCGCCGGGATAGCTCGCATCTCCTCCTCTACAGCCGCTATCACCTTCTCTGCTTCCACATCTCCCACCACACAGAGAAACATATTACCCGGTACATAACGTTCTGCATGGTAGTGCAATACGTCATCACGTCGCAAAGAGTCAAAGACACCGCGCAGTCCTATAACCGGGAAACGCCGCGGATGTACGTGATAGAGAGTTTCCGCGAGCGTTCGTTGAAGAAAATCCTCCGGATCATCCGCGTACATTTCCATTTCACGGCGTATAACATCGCGTTCCCTCTCCCATTCCTCCTCCGGGAATGTTGGGTGCAGGGTAAGCTGCACGAGGATGCGAATGAAAGCGCGTGCATGCCGGGAAGGTCCGTCTATTTGGAAAACGGTGTGACCGGTACCGGTGTAGGCATTCCAGAGCCCGCCTAAAGCCGAAACTCCTTCATTCAGCTGCGCAGCAGTCATTTCTGTCGTCCCCTTGAACACCATGTGTTCCAAAAGATGAGAGATACCACTGCCGGCATACTGAGCTTCAAGAGACGAACCGGTTTCCACGCCCATGCGTATAGCAACTAATTCGGCATCTCGCCGTGACCATATCAATAACGATAAACCATTGGTACAGCTGTGGCAAATTACGTCCTTCATGTCCGTATCTCCGTTTTATGGATACCCATGCATGTTATGTGTTAAATCTAAGTAGATTACCTGCCCGCGTGCAAACATATTCGGCGTCGGGATATCCGGGAACCGGGGTTACCTCATCCTATGCCCGGACGCAGCACATTTCGCTGCGCAGGCGGTTCACGGCGGGCGCACCGACAAGTGCTTCCCCGATAGCGTATCCGAATTCAAGCGCCACAGCAGGTCCTCGCCCAGTAATAAGATTTTTACTCACCTCTACAGGATTTTCCGTCAACGTTGCCGTAGCAGCGACAGCCGCCTGCACCTCAGCCATCGGGTAACATGTCACTTTCTGTTCGGGTAGAAGCACTCCGGCTTTTGCCAACACCATGGGAGCCGCACATATGGCTGCCAGTAATTTATTCGCCGTGCGCATTTCCCGCAGTATCCGCAGTACCGTTTCGTTCGTGCACAAGTCCCATGCCGCCGCCCCCCCCGGTAACATCACCGCGTCAAAGTCGGATGCCGTAGGGGATGCCTGAAGTACTACATCCGCCTGCATCTCGATGCCGTGCGCTCCGCGTATTTTGATTCCGCTCACACCTGCAACTGTTACCTCTACTCCGAGTCGCCGTAATATATCTACCGGAGCCGTGAGTTCTATCTCCTCAAATCCGCGTGCCATCACTACCAATATCGTCTTCTTTTCCATATCTTTTTGCTTAATAATTAACGCCCTTTGTTAAAACGAACTACCTCGCGACGAGCTTCCCGCATTTCAGCCTTCGCCTTGAGGTCATAGCGGCGGTCATTGTGTGTCTTTCCTCGCCCAACTCCCAACTCTGCCTTCACTCGCCCGTCCTTCCAGTAAAGCCGTAAAAGCGGGAGAGCAAATCCGCGTTGCGCCGTTCGTATTTCTAACTTGAGAATTTCACGTTTATGAGCTAATAAACGACGCGGGCGTTTCGTTTCGTGCTGGAACCACTTGCCGGCAGTTTCCCAAGGCTGTATATCACATCCGTAGAGAAACAACTGCCCTTTTTCCACACGCGCAAAAGCATCCGATATATTCACTTTCCCCGCACGTATGGACTTTACTTCCGTCCCGCGTAACTCTATCCCGCATTCTATGCGTTCACTGATCTCATAGTCACGACCGGCTTTCTTGTTACCGGCTATCACACTCGTGCCCGACTTTTGCTTTTTCTGCATGGTACACTCCTTTGCTCCGGGCTCAGCCGCTCCCTCGCCATTCCGTCCCCTTAATCCGAATGTCCCTCGTCCTCTATTCCACCGAAGGGATCTACCGTCTCCTCTTCATCTTCCTTAATTTCATGCCATTGAAGCTTCCCTTCTATTATTTCCGTCAACGCAATATCCCCCGCTTCCATCTCCGCCGTGGTCGGGATATACGGATCCGATCCATGGTTAAGCTGGTATACTCGCTTTGATACTATGTTGATGAATAACTGGTTATCCCCTACCAAACGGCTCGCCTTCTCTATCAATTCTGTCTTCATGCGCGGGTCATTCTACCACTACTTCCATCCCTTGACAAGTAAAAATTCTACGCGTCGTTTCGCCCGGCAGACCCGTCCCGATAAAATTTTTGAAATTAGCCGCAAAGTCTGTTCCCGTGCGTGTTACAGACGTTCTGCGTACCAAGGGTGCTTCAACCCCACAGGTGCATGGATTTAGTTCCCACGCATCGCTCCTGCTTGACGTTCATCGTTTCCACCCGTGCAACTCCGTTGCGCCTTACTCCTTCACTTCGTTCTTCGTGCCTCGTATTTGATCGCTCACGCGCCTTCCTGCCTCAAAGTCATCTCCCTCTGCAAAACTCATATCTTTCTTGGGACAGATGTAACTTGGCGTATTGCTACATTTCGTAAACTACAAACACACGCGCAACGGGCGGGAGTGCAGCTGTGAGTCGCTCGGTCAATTGGGTCATTCTATCATGACTTTGCTCGACCGTTAGGGCGTAATCCGGCGGTATGGTAACAAAACAGACACGTTGTTTCCCGTGAGTAAAGAGTCGTATCGAAATAGGAGCCGGTGCGTGCAACGTATCCATAGCCCGACAAACTAGCTCCTTCCAGTCGGCAGGAACAGGTACGGAGTATTCCCGGAGACTTCGCATACTCGGTTCAATGTGTACGTACACTTCAGCGGCGGACAGCTTGCGTCGTACCTCCGCACAAAAAGCCTGTACGGGTACCTTCCGAGATTCAAGCGTAGCTTGGGGCGGAAGTTCTAAATCCGTAAAGACCAGCAATCCTTCCTCCGCCTCCGTCAGCCGCAGAGAGTGCATACCTAAGCGGTGAGACAACGCGATGCGCCGTACAAGTTGCTCCGGGGAATCCGCAGGTGGGTCTTCGGGGTGCATGTGGACGAGTGTCTGCGCTCCCGGTATCGCTTGTTCCACCAAATTCTCTATGGCATCAGCTATCTCGTGTGCCGTGTCTATGTGGAGTTCCTTGGGCATTGCTACCACCATTTCTATGTATGAGGTGTTGCCGACAGACCTAGCGCGTATGTATCGAAGCGGATATGAAGGCATCTGCTCCGCCATCAGTTCCTTCACCTGCGTGTAGAGTGTTTCGTCTGTCCGATCCATCAGATTATTGATAGACTGAGCTCCGAGTACTTTGCAAATGTGCAGGATAATGCAAGCTACCACCAGCGAGGAAATGACGTCCGCACGGTGGAGTAGCCAATGCAGCGGTGACGAAGGATTAATTTGTGTGGCGAGCGCTGCTCCGGTAATACCGACAAGTACGGCGGCACTGCTCCAGATGTCACTGGAAAAGTGAGCCGCGTCCGCCTCGAGTGCCGCGCTGTTAGTCGCCCGAGCCGCACGTCGCAACATAGCTGAGCGATTGATATCCACAACGAGAGAAATGATAATAACTAGGAAAGCCCACACCGAAATATCCACGCGCAGGGCATTCGGGTCATTGCTCATAAGGCGGTGTACGGCTTCATATATCACCCAAATGGCTGTACCAAGCAAAAGTAATGTCTCCGCCAAAGCCATAAGATTTTCCGCTTTGCCATGCCCGTACGGATGGTCTTCATCTGCCGGCCGAGCAGCTATTTTGACCGCAAAAAGTGTACCGACAGCCGCGCAAAGATCGAGACAACTATGGAGTGCTTCAGAAAGAATTCCGAGTGAACCGGTCATAAGTCCCACCACAAGTTTCAACACGGAAAGTACAGCGCTCCACAACACAGACGACCATGCCGCGCGACTTTTCTGTGCATGTTCTTCCATTATTACATCCCTTTCGATAAATTATTTCTACTTAATTTGTCCGTAAACCCATGTGTAGAACCTGAAACTTTAACGTGAAATCTCCGTTCCAACTCCACTCCTCACACATGCGTTCCCCCCCTTCTATTTCCTTTACCTGCCATGTCAACACCCACTATACCATACACCCGACCAAAAGAAAAGCAAAAAAACTAACTGATTTTTTTTCTTGCAATGTGTAGCTGTAGTGTTATAATCAGCACAGTGAATAAAGAAGGACACGCTGTGCGGAATTTTTCCCCGATGTACGTGAGTAGCATAGGTAACTTGGCGATCGCTCGGGGAGGTGCCGATGTGCGCATAGAGTTAGAAGTTAAAAAATTATAATTTGGCGAATAATGAAAACGAAACGAATAAAAAAGCGTGGATTTGCGTTAGTAGCGACGCTCACCTTGATGATGCTGTTAGGGCTCATCGCAGTGGGGATATTAGCAGTAGCATCGAGTCAGAATCGAATTGCGGCGCAGACGATATTGGTAGCAGAAGCACGGCAGCAGGCACTTGTCGGGTTGGATGCGGCTATCTCGGACCTTCAAATGGAGCTCGGTCCCGATCAACGAGTCACAGCCTCCGCAGGTATCCTCTCCGAAAATCCTTCAAGCCCTCAACATATTTTAGGTGTGTGGAATAGCTGGCAGGCTCCGCTTTATGGCAGCAGCAACGGTGTGGATATCAAAAGCACCTACAGTACCGGTCGCTCTCCCATGTTTCGTCGATGGTTAATTTCATGCCGGGATCAGGATATTCCGCGGCAAATGAGTGCCATCAATGATCTCGGTAAACCTCAACCCGGTCATCGTATCTGTATCGTAGGTGAAGGTACTCTGGGTACTAAAGCTTCTAAAGATGAGTATGTTTATGCAGACCTTATCACCATGCCATCTTCCGATCGCAATGAAACATGCTTTGCATGGTGGGTCAGCGGTGATAACCAAAAAGCGAATGTAGCAATCCAAGATCGTCCGATTTCTTCCGATCCGGTAGAAATACTTCATCGTACCTGGGATACTCCCGCTCCGATCTTTAGAGATAGCAAAAACCTCGATTTCTTACCGGAATCTATCGATGAACCTCAAAAATTAATCAATTTACAAACATTACCACTTCTCAGTCGCAGTGCCTCTGAATCGGGGCAACCTTATTTCTTTGATGCTACCACCTACTCTTATTCCCTTATTACCAATGTACGCGATGGTGGACTTAAGTTGGATCTCAATCTGCTGCTCAATAAAGATAATTTAGATGACACCCCGCTACGGGCTCGCAATGATCAGGATTGCCCGCTGGCGGAAGGAGAGGGTCTCCCCACCGGTACAGAGGCTATTTTCCCCATCGGTTCTTGGCAGGTCTTGCACGCCTTCTATAACATTTGGCCGGATGCCACAGGTAAGGATGATGACTTCTCCTCTCCTCGGCTCATCGGCGGTGTCTCCGAAGCGTACGCTCGTATGGGGGGGCACCTCGAAAGTAAAACTACCGAAAAAGGGGATTCAGTCACCTTTTTTGATGAGAAGACCCGTTTCAAGGAATCCCAATACTCGGGGTACGCGCGTACTCCGGTGCTCCTCTCTTTCTACGGTGCCTACGGGCTTCTTATGGACGACTCCCAAAAGGGTCAAGCCGGACATAGTCACGGTTTAGCGTATGCACCGTTCTTTCTGTGGTGGAATCCTTACAATGTACCCCTGCGCGTGGGTGCCAAAAAACTCTGGGCACACAGTCTGCTTTACCGTACAAATTCCGTCTTAATTTATTCCCCGGCAAAAGCAGACGGTACAGATTACTTCTGGGGGCGCTACTTGATGCTTCAGACTCAAAAAACAGCGAGTGTGGATAAAGCTGGGGGAACAGGTCAAAGGAACGTGTTCGCCAATGACTGGGGAAACTATTTTGTCCATTCGCAGGATGACCAAAGCAGCGATATCATCTTCGAACCCGGTGAAATTCTGATGTTTTCCATGGCAGAAGGTTTCAATAATTTGGAGCTACTCAATGAAAATTTACCGGAAAATGGTCCGAGTTATTCCCAACCTCAACAAATTCCCTTTGTTCAAGGAGACCAAGTGGGTATTTTGCACAATTACTTTGCCTCACAATACTCGTATGGAGATCGTACTTTCTACACCATGAAATTAGCACTGGAAACAAAATCCGGTTACAGTAGCTCCGGATATATCACGACAAAGCTGGAGCAGGATGCTCAATACGTGAGCGGGGGTGAGGTTTACGATACGATAGGAGACTATTTAGGACCCGGGGAGCGTGGTTTGTTTGCCGTGACACACGGATTTAACGGGGTGGACGCATCGCAGGCTGCCGGTCAGGATCCTGATGAAAGCCGGTTTACGTCCCGTCTGGACCGGTTTATCGGCGCGGAGGGAATTTCTCCGTACACCTTCAATCTCGGGTGGTATGATTATGATACGACATCGATAGAAGCCGTGACCTTCGTCGACGATCTGCAGTGGAATCTGAGCATGTACAAAAATCCGTACTATTTTGCGGCTGTAGGTGTTGCGCCGAAGTCATACAATCCTTCGCTGAGCAGTGCGCTTCCGCTCTTCAGAGACAAGGACTACCGCACCAAGAATTGGGTACACTCCAGTCCGGCTATGGGTGGTAGTTCGCTTTACAAACCGGATGACCAGCAGCGGCAGTACCACCCCTTTCAGCTCTCTGTCGTTGAAGTGGATGCCGTGCGTGTCATGGATACGGTCAATTCCAAGAACGGCATCTACGGTGTACAGAGTATAGGGACAGGCGGCGGCGAGGCGGTGTCATTTATTTCTGTGTTGGAGTTACCGGTGCATCCGCCCTTCTCGCTCGCCGGCTTTTCCGGGATGCGTTTGAAACCGGGGTGGTACGATTCCTCTGCCACCGGTCGTCTCGGTACCCTCGGGAACATGCGGCGTATGCAGTACCAAGCCGGTGTGCCGGGTGTCGGCATCGGAAATTCTTTTGCCGATCCTTGTTTACCGTCCGATGGTGTTTACGCTTTCCACGAAACTAAAATTAATTCAGACTTACAGAGGAACGGACGTATCTTTTCGGATTTTTACGACCACGGCTTCATCATCAACGATGCTCTCTGGGACCGCTGGTTCTGCTCCTCCGTCTCCGATATGCCCGGCGCAAACGGTCGTATCTCCGCCCGCGAAACCCTCGATTCTTTCGTGAAAGGCGAGCAGTCGCTCCCGGTCTCGCGGTATAAACTTGCCCCCACTTCTTCAACTCCAGACCGTATCGTTTCCCGTATCATGGACGGGGATGGTTGGAAGGAGATAGCCCGTTACCTGATGGTGGAGGGTGGGTTTAATGTCAATTCCGTATCCGAGGACGCTTGGGCTGCGGTGCTGCAGGGTCTCGCAAAGCGTGAGTTGGTGAGTAATACGAATAATCACCTACACATGGTAGAGCACCGGGGAAAGGATAATGTACTCTTCCCGCGTTTCATGGTATCCACCGCTGATCGCACGATGGATGGTACAGGTAACGGTTACAACATGCTCCTCGGGGCGGCTTTCCTGCGTCCGAGTTTGAAAATGGCTACTGCTTGGGGGGATGTGCGTTCCCTTACCTCCGACCAAATTCGTCAACTCGCACGTGAAATGGTGAAGAAAGTACGCGAGCGCGGACCCTTCCTCAACATGGCGGACTTCATCAATCGACGCTTAGACGGCGGGACGGAGGCAGCTCTGACGGGTGCGTTGCAGGCGGCTATTGATGCCACGGATATCAACGATGAACTGAAGCGTGCGGATTTCCTCGTTCAACCGCTCCCGGGAGATTTTTACAGTTTCCCGCGTGCCGAGGAGGGTTCGATGTATACGGCTGCCCCGGGTTACCTCATCCAGAGTGACGTCCTCATGTCCCTCGGTAACATCCTGACGGTGCGCGACGACACCTTCACGGTGCGAGCGTACGGTTGTGTGAGAAATTCTCGCCACGCTATCCTCGCGCAAGCTTGGTGCGAAGCGGTAGTCCAGCGCACGATCGAATATGTCGATCCGAATAATTCACCGACCGATGGTAGTTACGACCCGGCTAACCAAGGAGCGTCCGTGGATTCCCAATCTAGACTATCCGAGGTTAATCGAATCATGGGACGTAAAATGAAGATCGTTTCCTTCAAATGGCTCGATGCGTGGAACATCTGAACCGCTGAACCGCAGTCCCGCCGCAATGCCCTCCCCCCCCACCGCATTTACGATTTTAGATTTTTGATTGACGATTTAAGAAGTTAGGCGCTGCCGTGGCGCTGAACCGCAGACCCTCCACAGCACACCCCGTTGCCCG
>CAZJIH010000080.1:0-10131 GCA_964545935.1 uncultured Akkermansia sp.
ATCAAAAATGCGGCGGGGGGGCTGAACCGCAGTCCCTCCGCAATGCCTGCCCCCCTGCCACATTTACGATCTTAGATTTACGATTGACGATTTAAGAAGCTAGCGCGCTCCGTTGCGCGAATCCCACCGCGGAACGAGCCCTCCTACCGCCAGCGGTACGCCACAGCTTCGCATCGTAAAAAATCCTTGCACCACGGCAGCGCCTCTATTCTCAATCATAGCCATCCAATAGAACCACTTTTCGGATGATACAGCCCGCGTCATTTCTAGGATGGTTAATCTTTGCAGAAAAAGTTGGGTTTAGACATGGTTTTGAGCGAACAGATGCGAATATCCGAGATGTTGTCCGGGGAAATTGGCAATCTCATGCTTCTCTTGTTGGATAGCTATGATTCTCAATCAAAAATCTAAAATCAAAACCCGGAAGTCTTCCCTACCACACCCGCCTCTCCCTGCCGCTAAACCGCTGCTCACCACATACCCGGTGGGCTCGTTCCGTGGAGGGATCGCGCAACGGTGCGCGCATTATTTGTAAATCAAAAATCTAAAATCAAAAATCAAAAATGCGGCGGGGGGGCGGGCGTGGTGGGCATCGGGGCGGGGCGGCAGGACTGCGGTTCAGCTTTCCTTTCTTGCCGTAAAGAGGTGTGCTCGTAGCGGGTCAGCGGAAGCAAGGTGAGTGAATGCTATAGCCAATGCATCGGCTGCGTCGGACGCGGGAGTTTCATTCAGAGCAAGCAGGGCACGCATCATAAAAGCCACTTGATGTTTTTTGGGGCTTCCGTGACCGAAGACCGCGAGTTTCACACAGGTGGGGGGGTATTCGACGATCGGGAGCTCACAACTTGCGGCGGCGAGCAGAGTAGCGGCCCGGGCCGATCCCATGGATATTGCGGTACGGTAAGATTGAACATAAATGATACCCTCGATGGCAAGCTCCTGCGGGTGCCATTTTTCGATAAGGGAAAGTACGTACCGGTGAATCATTAACAAACACCTACTCTGCAAAAGACCGGACTTCAGTGATAAGGTACCGTAATCCAACGCGACCGCTTTGCGATGATCACCCTCCAACACAGCGTAACCGGTATTACGAATAGCCGGGTCTATGGCAAGAACTCGCATAGGTCTGCTTCGGTATGTCAACGACGTCGTCCTCTCCCGGCAGGCGGACGCGGCTTGCGCGGCGGTTGAGCACCTTCATCCAACAGTGCCGTGTACGCGTACGGAAAGTCTTCTAATCTACGCCGTTCCACCTTTTGTCCTAAAAATATCTCGATAGACTTCGCAAAATCAAGCTCATCAGCTGTCAACAGGGTAAAAGCATCGCCGGAAGCTTCCGCACGTCCGGTCCGTCCGATGCGGTGTACATAGTCTTCCGGATTTTCCGGTACTCGGTAGTTAATAACATGCGTGACACCACTGATATCGATTCCGCGCGCAGCTACATCTGTCGCCACTAAGATACGATATTTATCTTCCTTAAAACCTCGCAGCGCCGCCATTCTTTCTTTCTGAGGGATGTCCGAATGCATAGCCGTCACCGCGTATCCCCAGCCTGCTTGCGAGAGCATCCTAGCTACCATGTCGGCTTCCTTCCGTGTACGTGTAAATATCATCAAATTATGAAAATCAGTACGCTTAACCAATTCTAAGAGGAGTGCATCGCGTTGGTCCAGCCCCACGGGGTAAAATGCGTGCGATATGGTCGCGGCTACTTCGTGCCGCGCAATGTCCACCTCATACGGATCTGTTAAACACCACTTGGCAAATCCCTGAAGCACTTGGGGCATTGTCGCCGAGAAAAAGAGTGTCTGTCGTCCTTCCCATGGACATAAATTAACAATCTTTCGCACGATAGGCAAAAATCCCATATCGGTCATACGGTCAACTTCATCGAGTACCAGCGTCTGTATTTCCTTAAACTTCATGTTGCCTCTGTAAAAGTGGTCAACGAGGCGGCCGGGGGTTGCTACGATGATATCCATACCCTTTTTCAGCGCGGAAGCTTGTTGTCCGTACCCGACGCCTCCGTAAAGTAAACCGACCGTTATATCCGTATGTTTTGCGTATGTACGAAAAGCCTCGGCGAGCTGGTCAGCCAATTCTCGCGTCGGTTCAAGTACCAACACCTGCGGACGCCCGATGTGTTGCAGACGACTGAGCAAGGGTAAAGCGAAAGCTGCTGTTTTGCCTGTTCCGGTTTGGGATGCGCCTATAACATCTCGCCCTGCCAAAACATACGGAATAGCCTGTTCCTGAATAGGCGTGGGTGATGTATATCCGCATTCTCGTACGGCTTCAAGTACGGGAGCCGATAAACCTAATTCTTCAAATGTCATGGTGTCTTTCTTTCTTCAATCCCCTGCAAAAGGGATTGCTGCGTATTTCTTCTCCTATTTCCGTGGTGGGACCATGTCCGGGGTTCACATGCGTTTCCGGCGGCAATGTAAGGATTTTATGCCTGAGACTTTCCGTAAGTTGACGTGCACTGCCGCCGGGAAAATCACTGCGTCCCACTGACCCCGCGAAAAGAGCATCCCCGGAAAATAATTCTCCGTACCGAGGTACGTACCATGCGATGCTATCCGGTGAATGCCCCGGTACATGCAGAGCCCGCCACTCTATTCCCGCTAAATTGAGGGTGGTGTCATGCTCCGAAAGTACATCCCCGACCGTAAAGGGTCGCGACTGCTCAATTCCCCAAAGCCTTGCCTGATCTGCCAAGGTAAGCGATACATCGTAGGCGGCTGCCGCATGTATCATACACCCCGTCGTACGTTGCAAATCAGCCGCAGCCTCTATGTGGTCAAAATGTTGATGTGTCAGCAGCAGATGCAAAAGGCGCACCCCCGCCGGCAATCGGCGTGCTAACCATTCCCCGAAACCACCCGGCGCATCTACTGCTACAGCTCCGCCGTCTGCCCCGATTATTAGGTAACCGTTGCACTCCAACGCTCCCCCCCTGTACTGCAACAACTCCATAGTCACGGGCTTATTGTAACACGGAAAACTCTCACCGGCAACTATAAATCTACAACTGAACCTCAGTTCTGCCACATCCTTCCCGGCATGTGTAGCAGCACCCGCACATCCCCAAAAATTTTTTTTCGCCGCGGCGCTCGGTACCACGCGCCTTCCCTACTCAACCCTTCTGCGCTGCCACCCGTGCAGCTTTGTCACGCCTAACTGATTAACTCCGTGCGTCGTATTTCGTTCTTCGTACTTGCTCTCCCGCGTGTCTTCCCTCCTCAAAGCCATTGCCCACCACTAAGCCTTTAATTTATTTGGGACAGATGTGAATCAGATGTGAGGCGGTAGCGATTCAGTCTTGACAGAATGTGAAGAATTTGGTATAAGTGGTGGTGATGCGAGATGTAGTAAATCCGGCTTATGTGTTGGTCATCATAGGGGTGATGGCGTGGCGGTGTGTAGTTGAAGGGGAAAGTGATGAGAGGGAGTTGGATGGGTGGTTGTTGACATTGTGTGTGGTGGGGATGGTAGTGAATGGAGTATTGGCGGTAGCGAGAAGTTTGACGCATCGACCGGCAATGATGAAAACGGTGTGGGCAGTAGGATATTTGCTGTTGGGGAGCTGGTGTTGGGTGATGCGATATACTACTATGCCGACGGAGGAGCAGGAGATGTATAAGACGCAAGTGGCAGCGGAGCGCGACCCCTTGACACCGGATGCTGAAGGAGAAACCTTGTTTAGTCGCGCGGCTGCTCTCGGGAAGGCGGAAGAAGTGAAACGTATACTGACAGATGCATCTCCTACGGCAGAACAGCTGGAGTTAGCAGCTTTGCGAGCGGCAGAGAGTAATCGTGTAGAAGTTCTGAAAGTACTAGCCGGGGCAGGAGTATCTCCCCGTGCAATGGTACAAGGGCATACCTTACTACATGCGGCGGCACAAAATGCAGCATGTGAAGCAATGAAATGGTTGATACAGAGCGGAGCACGTGTAAACGAACGAGATGACGAAAATAGTACACCGCTTATCCAAGCGACTTTATCCGGAAAACCTGCTGCTGTACGTTTGTTGCTTGAAAAGGGAGCAGATATTAAATTACGAGATGCTGACGGCAAAAGTGCGTACGATTACGCTCGTACTCCGGAATTAGCAGAATTACTGTCACCAAAAACACCACCTCAGTCATGAAATATATTTTGTTTTTGATTATACCTTACTTTTGTCTGTTTTGCAGCGCAGAAGACTTTGAATTAGTCGACGGTACCGTACTGCATGAAGCAAAATTTATACGTAAAGAAGGGGATAGAGCCGTGATAAGGTATAGTACCGGCGCGGGACGTATCAAGTACGACCGACTTCCCCCGGAACTACAACAGCGCTTCGGACTTACCCCACAAGAGGTACAAGCGTATTACGATAAAATTGAACAAGAAAAGAGAGAGAAAGAGATGGCAGAGGAGCGGCTTGCGGCGGCGCAGAGAGCTGCATTGCAAGAAGCAGCTCTTTCACCGAGGTATGTGACCGGAGCGGATATAATAGCTATTTACAGTGCGTGGGATACAATACCGGCTTCTTGTGCAGAGTACATGGCTGCTGAATGGAATCGCAGGGAAGCTGCACGGTGTAACCTTACTGTCGAAGCTAAACGATTTGCCGAAGAAGCGGATCGCTTAGTAGCACACATGAAGGAGCACAAGAAAGACATCGGAGATGAGAAACGGCGTGTAGCCGAATTAGAGGAAGAGCTACAAGACGCAAAGAGTGCACTAAAAAAAGCACGTGAAACAGTGAAAACTCAGCGAAAGCAAATGAAAGAATTGTCCGAAAAGGCAACTAAAAATCATGGAACTGTGATCATATCGAATCCCACATACGTACCGGTGTATAGACCGGTACCGGTTCTACGCCCTCCCCTCCCTCCCCGACGCTTACCGCACCCTCATCCCCGCTTCTGATTCAATGCGTGCGGATGGCAAAACCGAAACGCTGCGATGTCAATCCCCGTGCGGGTTACAGAGGCTCTGCGCACGGAGGGAGCATCCACCCGCTGGTTCGTGAATTTAGTTCCTGCGCATTGTTCCGTCTTTTCATCCTCCCGCCATACCCGCGCACCCGTTGCGCCTAACTTCCTCATTTCGTACTTCGTTCCTCGTACTGGCTCTCCCACGTGTCTTCCCGCCGTAGAGTCATCTCCCTCCACTAAACCTTTAACTTTCTCGGGACAGATGTGACCTTCTGTTCCTATCGGCAATTTTTGATTGCCATGCGAAGAAAATAATGGTACAATCGTGCTGTGCTATGGCAGATATTCTAAATACACAGACCAAATTTGAGTTTAAGGTAGCAACTGCGGAGGTACAACAGCAGAAACAGGGAGTTCTTTTCTACATATTGCCCCCGCTGGTGGTTCTCGGTGTTTTTGTCTACTGCGCCATGATGAGTCCTGAAAAGGCAACTCCGCCACCGGCAACTACAGCTCCTCCTCAGAAAATTGAGTACTCTACCACCGCTCAACCGGTGTCCGACGAGGAATTGAACGAAGAAGGTGAAGGAGACGCGGAAGAAGAGGAGGAAGAGGGGGATACTGCGGATGAATGATGCGATATTGACACCGGAGACGGCTTCTGTTACCATGACTTCCTCAGGACTCGTCGTGCCGCCCAGTCCCGTGATCCCGTATATCATCGGCGACGGAGTCGGACCGGATATCCGGCGTGCTTCCCGACGTGTCATCGATGGCGCCGTAGAAAAAGCCTATGGGAATCAGCGAAGAATAGCATGGAAAGAAGTTTTAGCGGGACAAAAGGCGGCTGATTTAACCGGGGAATACTTGCCGGAGGAGACAATTCATGCTTTTCGCGAGCATCTGATAGGCATCAAAGGTCCGCTTACCACCCCGATCGGGGGGGGAATCCGTTCCGTCAACGTGGCTCTGCGTCAGGTTTTGGACTTGTATTGCTGTGTGCGTCCGGTTCGTTCCTTTGCCGGTCTGGAATCTCCGGTAAAACATCCGGAGTTAGTAAATATGGTGGTCTTCCGGGAAAATACGGAAGATATTTATGCAGGCATAGAGTTTGCCGCGGGTACTCCGGAAGCTCAAAATTTATTCACTTGGTTGGCAACGCATTACCCGGAACGTGCCGCAAAAATACGCTTTCCGCAGTCTGCGGGCTTCGGTATCAAACCTGTTTCTCGTGAGGGTACGGAGCGTCTCGTGCGCGCCGCCGTTCAATACGCCATAGCCCATCGCTGTCCCTCTGTCACTCTTGTCCACAAGGGTAACATCATGAAATACACGGAAGGTGCCTTCCGCGATTGGGGGTACGCCTTGGCGGAACGTGAATTCGGGGCACAACCTATCGCCGCGGGTTCACAACGCAAACTGCCTAACGGTCTCATCATCAAAGACTGCATCTGTGACGCTTTCTTACAGGAAATCCTTCTGCATCCGGAAGAGCATTCGGTGGTGGCTACTCTGAATCTGAACGGCGATTACTGCTCGGATGCCCTCGCCGCGCAGGTAGGCGGTATCGGTATTTCTCCGGGCGCTAATATCAATTATATCACCGGTCACGCTATCTTTGAAGCAACCCACGGTACTGCCCCGTCTCTGGCAAACCGAAATATGGCCAATCCTACGTCGTACCTCCTTTCCGCTCAAATGATGCTCAGTTACATGGGTTGGCATGAGGCTGCGGAAATCTTAATGCTTGCTGTTCAATCAGCTTTCCGCAATCATGAAGTCACCGCCGACCTAGCTCAGCACATCCCCGACTCTACGGCTCTGAGCACCTCGGACTTCGCCGATGCTCTCCTAGCCCGCATTTCTTCCTGATTTACCCCTATGCCGGACCCTCGGTACGTGTACAATACCTTCAGCGCGATCGCGCAACGGTATGTAACCGCCAACCACCTGCTCTCTCTCGGCGCGGATGTTCTATGGCGTGCTCGTGCTGTCGATATGATCTCCGAGTGGCATCCCTCCGATTTACTGGATGTCGCAACCGGCACGGGTGACCTAGCTCTGGATATCTGCCGTGAATTACCGGAGATAAATGTGTTGGGGGTGGACTTCTGTGAGCCTATGCTTTCTGTCGCTCGTAAGCGAGGTCTCCGGCACCTCCTCTGCGCGGATGCCATGCACCTGCCTCTCCCTGACCACAGTTTCGATGCCGTAACAACCGCTTTCGGTCTGCGCAACTTGCCGGACTACCCGGCTGCACTGCGGGAATTCAGGCGCATACTGCGCCCGGGGGGACACATCCTCGTCCTCGAGCTCTCTATCCCGGACGGCTTTAGCGCCCTGCCCTACCGTTTCTACCTTCACCATATCCTCCCCCAGCTCGCCACCTGCATCACCGGCGAACACTCCGCCTATACCTACCTCGGTGATTCTATCGAAAAATTCCCCCGCGGCATCGCTTTCCTCGATATGCTCACACTCACCGGCTTCTCCTGTGCCACCGCTTCCCCTCTCTTCGGAGGCATCGCGGTCATCTATACCGCAGAAGCGTGACCCTCACCATATACACCACTTTCCGCACACGTAGAAAGGATAACGGTATTGCTCCATATCATGTTGTGCAATCTGATATCCTGCTTTTTCCTTGCAATCGCACAAGTATAGCTTGACAAAACAACCGATGTGTATTAGTATGAATACATGAGCATGAATTATAGATCTACTAAAGGATACGTATACATACTCACGAATCCGAGTTTTCGTGAGGACTGGGTTAAAATCGGCAAGAGTGCGCGTCCTGTCGATGTTCGCTCCAAGGAGCTCGATAATACGGCGGTTCCTCTCCCATTCGAAATATATGCTACGCTCGAAACAGTCAAATATTGTGAGGTAGAACGACTTGTTCATAAAACCATTGATGGACTGACTAAGCTCCGCATTAGACGGAATAGGGAATTTTTCAATATAAAACCTCAAGTCGCTCTCGACATATTCCACGACATTGCTCAAACTATCGATGATGCCAAGGTCGTTGAATACGAAAATAATGAACCTACATTGAAATCTCAACCGGGAAACAAGGGAGATACGGATACAATTTTTAACTTCTGCAAGGTCGGAATCCGAGTCGGTGAAACCGTCACATTCATCCCTGCCAATATTGATGTCAAGGTCGCTTCCGATAGAAAAATAGAATACGAAGGGCGTGTATATTTCCTCTCCGGATTCGCGAAAAAGTTCATGCCCGACGAAAAAAGGACTAAATCGAACTCCTACGATGGTCCTAAATACTTTACATACCACGGACAAAACTTGGAAAGCATGTGGAAGGGACATATAGAGGCTGTAAGAAACGCCGGTCCTACCGTGGACATGCTGAAGAAAGTTACCTCTACGATCGATTTAGGTACGGAAGGTCGCAGACCTCCTTTCAAATTCAGCATGGTGGGCATCGAAATCGGCGAAACTATCACATTCACACCTACCGATACAAACGTTAAGGTGGCGTCCGATAAAAGAGTTGAACATGAAGGACAAAACTACACGCTCTCAGATTTTGCCCGCAGGTTCATGCCTGAAGACAGAAGGAATGCATCAAATGCCTACCAAGGACCTAAATACTTTACATACCACGGGCAAGTGTTAGCCGATATCCGGGACGAATTACAGAATTAACACAACACCTGCACGACCACATACGCTGCTTCCCGGCTTTGCCGCTTCGCACATAGCCCCCTTGTCAGTTCCATCGGAACGCCCGTGTTTTCCTCGCGTTTACTCCCCAAATTCGAGATATTCCTTCAACACATCCGAGTAGGAACGATTCCGAATTTTATCGCGCAACTTCCCGTCACCGAGTTGATCAGGTGCACAATAACGAATGAGATTCCCCAGTTTCTTTGCCCAACCTCGCAGATTCACATCAGCATTGCCGCTCTTTTTATAGGCATCGGCGGAAATAAGCAACGTATTCTTGCGATTACTATCCTTACATGCGAGTAAGAGTTTGCCGGTTCGCACATCTCGTATAGTAAGCTCAATGCTTATATCCCCTTGCGCAAAGTTGCCAACCACACCGGTTACTCCGGGAACCTGTGAAAATGGACTGAAGACATTTGATAAAATCCGTAGAAATGGTTTCTGCGGTCGAAAGTGCACCAATGCCATATCTACCCGAATATCCGCTTGCTCAGGCTTATCAGTAAGTACCCAGTGCTGATGGTTGGTTTCATTCGCTTCCTCAAGCGCTTCTCCGACATATTTAACAATATAGTCCTGCATTTGAGAAACCATGAGTGGTGCCAACTCCGGCTCGTCCTCCGCTACCTTTGATACATCCAGTGGAGTAATACAAATTGCCCCATCCTTTTTGTGTAAATACGGATTACCGCCGCCCCATGTCCACCCCCCGTCTACCAACGCCTTAGGCGTGTGTCTGAGTTCTACATCATACAGCCCGCTCTCGGACTGCAGTCCGTGTCGCTGTGCACACGAGCTGAACACTAACACAACTAACGAAAGCGCAAATAAAAGAATGCGTGTCCTCATGTATCGCATTCTATCACATTTTCCGCTCACTGACAAGCAACGACCTAAAGTTTACAGTTGAAATTCCCACCTGTTCCAATAAAATTTTCGAAAATCGCCGCGTTGTTCATTTCCATGCGTATTACAGACGGTCTGCGTACCATGGGGGCTTCAACCTCACGGGTGCACGAATTTGGTTCCCACGCATCGTTCCTGCTTTGCGTTCATCGTTTCCACCTGCGCAACTCCGTTGCGCCTAGCTTCTTCTCTTCGTTCTTCGTACCTCGTACTTGATCACCCTCGCGTTTTCCTGCATCAAAGTCATCGCTCTCTGCAAAGCTCATATCTTTCTTGGGACAGATGTGATTGAAATTCCGTAGTCTACACCGGCGTAGGATTCGGAAATCGGAAGACTGCGGTTCAGAGGTCCGGTTTTTACACTTCTCACAGCGCGTAAATGGGTGTAGAATAGGGGGCAGATATGACGGAGATGAAGAAAGAAGGAGCGGCGAGGTACCGGAACCTAGCAATTATCGCGCATGTAGACCACGGGAAAACAACGTTAGTTGACCAATTGCTCAAAGCCGGGGGGACGTATCGTGAAAATCAGGAAATACAGGAGCGTGCCATGGATTCCATGGACTTGGAACGCGAAAAAGGAATAACCAT
>CAZJIH010000081.1:0-9982 GCA_964545935.1 uncultured Akkermansia sp.
TGGTAGAGCAACACCTTGACATGGTGGAGGTCGTAGGTTCGAGTCCTATCCCCCGTAGCAAAAATAGGTGGAATCAGGCGGAGGCAAACTCCTTAATTTATTGATAAAACGAAATTTTTTCTTGACAAGCCGAAGGGGATAGAGTTAAATGGGGGGCGTAAAAAGGGGCGTACGCTGGGGGCGTATTTTTTGGGGGGTGTATTTTTACAAAACAACTTAAACATCATAGACTATGGCTTGGATTGAACAGAAAAAACGGTATGCGTGCTGGATAGCATGCTGGAAACAGGGTGGACGCAAAATGAGGCGTTCCACCGGAATCAAAATCCTTCCCGGTGCGGCGGGGAAGAAGGCAAAGCTTCTTGCGGAGCAAGCGGCAAAGGCGATGGAGCTTGCGGCTACCGGGGAGACTCCGGCATTTAAGGCATGCGATGCGGTGCGAAAAACGGCGGAGTTGCACGGCGGAGGGGGCAAAATTCCGTCCGTACGTGAGTATTTTGCGGATTATCCGCGCACGAGCAGCGCGAGTAGTGAGAGGAATCGGTCGCGTGCGTTTACCCTTTTTTTGGAATATCTCGGTGCGGATGCTGATAGGAGGATTGACACAATTACGGCTGCCACCTGCCGGGGATTTATCCGGCATGTGCTTCAGAGTGTTTCTCGTGGGACGGTGGAAATTTATCGGACGTATCTTTCATCCGCTTTCAAACGCGCGGTGGATGTGGATGATTTCCTTTACAAGAACCCCTTTGCTGGTGTAAACCTTGCGGCGGAGGCGGCGGGTGTGAACCCCGGGCTCGGGAGGGATAGGCAGGTGCGGCAACCGTTTACGCTGGATGAGATTCGCTTCATGATTCAGCATTTCCCGGAGCCGTGGGGGGATATGGTGGCGGTGAGTTGGTACACTGCGGGGCTGCGTCTCTCAGATGTTTGCCTGTTGCGTTGGGATGCTGTAAATTGGAAAGGCGGGTACATCCGTTTGGTGGAGAAGAAGACGCGCAGGGAGCGGTGCCTGCCACTGATACCGGCTCTGAGGGATTTGCTCCTGCGGCGGCTTACGGGGATGGATGGCGGGGAAGAGTATGTGTTCCCGGTGATGGCGCACTATTACCTCGGCAGCTCGCGCACGGGTGTTTCTACGCAGTTTACTGCCCTGCTGCGTGCGCATGGGATGATTCCCGGCGAGGCGGCGGGCGGGGAGAAACTCCGGGGGAAGCGGCATGCGGTGAGTCCGAAATCCTTCCACAGCATCCGGCATGCGGTGGTGACCTACCTGCGCGGGGGCATGAACGGTGTTTCTCTCTTCTCGGCGGATGCGGTGCGTGATGCAGTGGGGCATGATTCGGAGGAGGTGGAGCGGGCGTATTTTACCGGTTCCCTCGCTGCGCGGGAGCGTGTGGTGGCGGAGCTCGCTTCCGCTATCTCTGCCCCGGGGGATGTTGCTCCGGCTGCGTCTCCCTCTCCGTATACCCGGCAGGCTTAACTACCGATAGCCCTAGAAACACCAGCGACAACATGGCAAAAAACTCTGATGCCCCCGTGGGTAACTCGGCTCCGGGTGGCTTTCCCCGCTCAGAACCTGCGGCGTGCCCGTAGACACGCCTGCAACGCCTTCATGCGGGGGGAAGACCGCTATGCTTGCGCGGAGCTCACCTACCCCCTCTCTCGCACCGAAAAAAGGCAACTCCGCGGATTCATTGCCTGCGGAGCTGCTGCGGGGGAGTTTTGGGTGTCGGGGAAAAAAACTACTGCGGCATTTATTGTAGGGGAGGATGGTCGGTGAGTCAAGCTTTTTCCCTTCCCTCCCCGGTTTAGTGGTTTTTTTGCCCGTACACGCGGCATGCACCGGTGCCGCACCACCCTCTCTCTCCCTCGGGATGTAAAGAAATACCGGCATGGGGTATAGTTTGCAAAATGCTTGTTTTTAGTTTTTTAAGGTACTTTCATAGAAAATTACACAGCGGCGGCTTCCCTCCCCGATGTAAGTCTATTTTCCGTGCAAAAATCCGAATTTTTCCCCACCCCGGTGTAAGGTCTTGACATGTGCTGCGAGGTGCTGTAGAGTCATGTGGGGAATAAGGGAATCGGAAATATGAACAAAGAAGATAGTATTGATGCTGCCGGTGGGCGGTCGGAAGACGAGAGGGCTGCCTTCGAAAAAATGTATGCGGCGATGGAGACATTCAGTCAACTGTACATGCCGAAGGGATACCTGACGCCTGCTGCCGCTGCTACTGTTCTCGGATGCACGAGGCAGAATCTTAAAACCTTACAAGACACAGGGAAATTGCATCCTTATCGACCGGAATCCTGCGGAAGGACGTTTTACAGCCGCGATGAAATTGTGGAACTGCTCTTCCAAAAACGGGAGGATGAGAAGCACCTACACTTCTATCGCGATGCTAAAGGCGATGTACGCTCTGAAGTTGGCACCCTCATTGCTACGAAGGAGCAAATGGACGAGCGATTAAAGGAGATGAGCAGATGGTATAAGCAGCAAGTGCGTGATAAACCGGATGTGACGGCTGGCGAAATGCTGGAAAATGCAGATGCCGAGGCAAAGGCGAATTTCATGAAGAAACGTAAGCAGGCATTGTGGAATTTCTCTACACAAGGGAAAAAAGTACCTTCGGAGATAAAAAAGTTGTTTGCAAAGAAGGAAGAGAACTGGCGTGCCTACGTTTCCAGCGACATGCTTCACAGGATGCTGAGACCGGAAAGCATACCTTATTCGTACTCAATCTTTTACAAATCACTCAAGAAAAAATAGCAGGGTAAAAAGACATCTCCTGCTGCGACACCGCTCCTCCACCGGTGCGGTGTTTTTTTTGCGTGATCGTCACATTGCAGGCAGATGCAATGTCACGATTCTATTGCGTGGTGTTAAAATGTCACCATGTGTAAAAAAATAATACAGGAAGACGGCGAACGCATACCCAAGATGGATGCGTCGATATACATGACACAGAAGGATGCGGCTGCGGCTCTGGGTGTCTCTCAACCTACACTGCGCAGATGGAATTGCCCCCGCATATACATCGGGCAGGAAAGCACAGGAAAATCACGACGTGTGCGATACTGCCTTGATGACGTCCGGGCATGGCTGCGCGAGCATCGCATCATAAACCACTAACCATGTAAACACTCAAAACAATGAATAAAAATATAAACACAGACGAAGAACGAGCCGCTCTGACCCGGTTGATGGGAGAAAGCCCGGTACCTACCGCAGACGGCTTCCGGGAAAGTTTGCTCTGGTTACTGGCACGCGTGCGGCAAGAACTGCAAACCAACGCACAGCGCACAGGGCAAGAATGGGTACGCATAGGCGACATCATGACGCGCTACGGTGTCACCCAGAGACAAGCCCTTGAGTGGATGGTACGCCTGCGAGCGGCGGGAAAGGTGCGCATGCAAACACCTATCAGCGGAGTACACGGCTTCGGGGATACCTTTTATTCACTCTCGGACATCGAAGCTGCCTACAAAGAAAACGCATCGAAACGCTGGGGGAAAGGAGGTAAGGGATGAAAAAATCCACACAGGGGAACGACGACACCACACCGAAACTCGTCACCCAACGCACAGCGGCACGCATCATCGGCGTCAGCGTATCCACACTCCGAAGCTGGGCTTGCCCACGATACATCATCGGCACCCACCCAACAAATAAATTCCGCAAAGTCCGCTACAATATCGACGAGGTGATGGACTGGCTAAAGGAGCACAGACACTACATGCCGACATCCCTTGAAGACGAATTCCCCGACCTCGCTCTTCTCCCCAAGGCAGTTCCTATCGACTTGCTGCCACCGGACGATGACGAGCTCACACTTCCTCCCCCATTAAAAGCATCGGTGATAGAAGCACTATTGAAAGATTCTGAAGCAAAGATGGCGAAAAGAAATGCGGCAATAAACCGTGGAGAAACCGACGAAGATGCCGATGATGATCTCGACGATCTCGATAACCTTGACGATCTCGACGATCTCGATGATCTCGATGACGATGTATAAACCACAACCAAACTATAAGATTATGGCAACTCCCATAAAAAATGAACTCCGATATGTACCACTCCTCCTCTCAAAACGTGAAACAATCGCAATGAGTTCCGGCGAACAAATGAAAATTGCCGCGCTACTTATGTTCGAATGTCATCAAAAATCTTGCGGAAATATCATCAAAAACGCAAAAGAAATGATCAAAAATACCGCTTGGAGAGGACTCCTCGGATTACCTGCTCCGAAGTACAAAAAACTCCTTGAAAAAGAAGCTCCGGGTATGTGGCACTGGGATGGAAATGACCTTGTTGTTGACTTATATTCAAACGAATGGGAACAGCGACGCCTTACCAATTCCGAAGCCGGAAGGCGGGGCGGTATAGCATCCGGACAAAGCCGTACTCAGCCCCCAAATCACCCCACGGAAATGGGGAACTCGCTTCAAGCAAGTTCGCAGGACTCGCTTCAAGCAAGTTCGGAGAACTCGCTTCAAGCAAGTTCACAAACATACCCGGAAACTCGCTTGAACAATATAGAGAAGAGAAGAGAAGAAGAAAAAGAGAATAAGATAAGAGAGAGAGAAGAAGAAAGAGAAGAGCCAACCGAGAAACTCTCTACATGGTATCAGAGAAAAGTTGCCGGGTACCACCCGACCGCTCCTGCCACAATGGAAAATTCTCTCTCTCTCAAAAATTCTGAAAACAATTCTCCCGATGCATCCCCGAGCGATGAACCTCCTCTCCACCAACCTCCGCTCCCACCCCCTGCAAATGAAGAAGAGGTGATGCGCGTTTTACGCATGCTCCCGGACTTTGCCAAAAGCTCAGACTCCGAACTCACCCCCATTGCTTCCGGCTTCATCATCGAGTACTCCGCAAAAAAATGGCGCGGCAGCAACGGCAACCCACTTCAGAATTGGCACAACGAATTAGGCGTCTACGCGTACAATATTAAAAAAAACCTCCCCCCTCCTAAATCCACACCCGACGGCGAACTCATAACATGGCTGCGCGGTCTCAAGGTAGGTCTCCCCGATATCGACAATTGCCGCGTCCTCCCGCGCAACATCGACAAAGCCGCTCACGAAGCATACAACGCTATCCCGGACGCTCCCGAAAAATACGGCGAACTGCTCGCTGCTTACTATGCCGACAAACTCACCGAAGATTCGGAAGGGAAGAGATTCTGGAGACCGTCCGGCACCACCTTCCTCGAGAACATCACGGATATCGTCCACAATCACGCTGTACGATGGGGGAAATATACCGGATGGATAAAGAGACACAAGAAGGAACATCCCCCCCTTGTAGGCGATGCTAGCGGGCAAAAAACAAACAGGCAATATTTCTTCCATAAAACAAACATCGAATAGCCATGGACATGATACCTTACCAAGATTGGAGCGACAAAATCCTGCAAGCCGTACCGGGTGTGCAAAACGGCGTACCGAATCCGGCAATGCTTAGCATGACACATTTCCCCGAAATCACCCCTACAGGGGGATAAAAAGGGGGATACAAAAATCACAACACATTGATTATTAAGCAAAATAGAACTTATCCCCCGTACACGCGGAATCGTAGAGAGTGCAATTTCGGGTTGACCCTGAACGCCGAGCCTACGGCTACAGCTGCTTCGCCCAACCGCCTCCGTATCCCCCTAGAATGCGATCACCTTTCCACCTTAAGATTCAAATTCCACACAATTTTGGGTTGCCCCCTCCCGGCACTCCCGGCATCTAAAACCCTCCGGGTACTCAGTGGGATTCGAACCCACGACTCTCAGAACCACAATCTGATGCTCTACCGCTGAACTATGAGTACCATTCGTGCGACGTTCCTGCGCAACGCGACGCAGTTTACACTAATTCCTCTCAAATGACAAGCCTAATTTTTTCCTTATTTAAATTTTTTTTGCAAGAAGTGTGAGAAAACGCAGAGTAGGCAGCGATCCAGCGACCGGATTTGTGCCCCGTACCTGATCACCCCGCGTTTCCTGCCGCAGATTCATCGTCCGCCACCTATGTCCTTAACTTCAACAGGTGTGGGACTTATTCCATTCCGATTTCAGCGATAAGCCTTTGGCAAGCAGATTGCAAGCGTTCGTTGCCAAAGTAATTGGCTTGACTCAAACGCGTTAATTCTTGATACAACGATGCGAACACATCCGACGGATTTACGCCTTGCTTTTCGAAATAATCCACCAAATATTGCGCGGCAGCTTCAGAAGGCTGCTGCCCCTCTGCCACTCCCTCCTTCTCTTTCCCAAAACTTATCATCTCTTCCACTTTTTCGCAAAAAATTCCGATAGCGCCTGCGTCATTGCCATTGACACCCGCTGCTGCAGCAGCAACTGTCTGAACGATTTCTATGCTCTGTATGAAAGTCATTACAACCTCCTGATCGCGTGGGGAAAGGGCTGCCAGAGCACCATCTGCCTGCATGGTAACTGCAGATGCTGTTCCTATTTCATCGGCCGCAACTATATTGCACGTTACTCCGATCGATAATCCAATAAGTGTGATACAAATACGTTTCATAACAAATGGCGTAATACCAAGGGTATCGTACCACAGCATTGCCACTCTGTCAACCTGAATTTTTACCGTACACCTGCCCGACTACACCTGTCCCGATAAATTTTGAGAAACGCTGCAATGTTAATCTCCATGCAGGTTACAGACGCTCTGCGTGCTATAGGTGCATCCTCCTCACGGGTGTATGAATTTATTCCCCTCGCGTTTTTTCTACTTCGTCTTCTCTCAACTCCCCCGCGCAACCCCGTCGTGCCTAACTCCTTCACTTCGTACTTCATCCTTCGTACTTGACCGCATCCCCACTGCGACGAAGTTATCGTCCACCACTAAATTCCGAATTTTATCGGAACAGATATGCCCCCTACGTGAACACCTTTATCCCTGCCTTGATGTTTTTCAAATCTGACATGCGGTACAGCTTGGGCGAACTATCTATGCCGAATGCGCCCGAGATAAGCATTAAATCCGGGGTATCCATTTCCGAGAACCGGTACAAACCATCGGCGAGATACCCTACCTTCCACTTCAGGAGTGCCTCCCGTATTTTTTTTATGTTTAAACCCGCGTTCCGGTAAGTGTCCGGTCCCGGCGTGACATTTCTGAAGGCGACGATGCGCTTTTGCATAATTCGCAGCATGATCAAAGAAATCAGACAAAGCAGAATATGCGACGTCAAATGTTCCCGTGTTCTCACAAAGAACGAACGAGCCTTTGGGTTCCCTCTGATTGCGCGGAACTGTTCCTCGATGTAGGGCAACTCATGGTATTTATCGATCACATCCTTTGCATCCATGTTTAGCTCTGACGTAACAATACAGGAGTATCCCAAACTCCGGAAGTATTCCTCCGCCTTTTCAAAATCTATCAACTCGCGAATTTTTGACACATCGAGTACATTATAGGTCTCTCCCTCAGGACATTCTTCCTTGTAGAATCGCCGTAGACCCTTTACTTGGGTAGCTGTGAGCCGAAGATTTTCCGTGTTCTCCCGTAACTTTCGGAGGATAGCTTTAAATTTTCTGTTTTCTACATCTGCTCGCTCTCGGGATTTTGCGCTCCGGTAAACCACGATCTTCTCCTCAATAACCCTCTTGTTCCCTTTCCCATCGATGACGGTTTTTTCCACAATCTTAGATTTGTACTTGAAATCATCGTCTACCGCAACATATCCGTCATCGCTGTATGCCCAAGCCTGTTCTTCCCTTGTGCTATTGGACAGACTTCCGGCAACAATGTAGCCATTCCCCGCATCTTTGATACGCATGAGGTTCGGATAATTATCCCCTCCCCTATTATCAACCCGAACAAAACGGGCATGCTCCGCACCGTCAATGCTCTTTTCCAAGACGGAGCACAGGGTTGTGCGGTTTGGAACGGTGTTACCGGAAAGGGGTTCCATGGCGATAGGAATCCCCATGTTATCTACGAATAAACCCATCCGCATAGCGAGATGCTCTCGATACTCACATAAGGGATCCATGTTGCGCACCCTTCTTCCTAGGATGTAGTACTCTTCGTCCGAAATATCATCCTCCAACTCATCAGTCTCAAAAGAAAAGCCAGCGATGCTGTAATAGATAACATCCGGGGAACGTCCTGCCCTTTTGATGAGGTTAGTATTCATCTCACGGAGAATTCTATCCCTATCGGAATAGATGACATCCAAAGTACCGTAGACATCGACTGTGTCATGGTCACCGAGGGGCGGTTCAAAATAATCCTTATTTTGCCGGATGGTGTCATATTTGGATGCCGGTCGAAGGAATCTGCTGTAAATCAGCAACTTGAAAAATCCGTAAACGTTGTATCCCGACTTGTCTAATTCATTACACGACGAAAATAAAGTGTCGAGACCTAATTCCTCTAAGATACGCTCCAAGAGGACATGGGAGAATATCCTCAAGGAAGAAAAGTAAGCGGGCGTACCATGCGTGATGGGAAAATGGTAAGTTTTTGCAGCCTTCGTATCGGTACAATATGGTTTAAGGGTCGGAATAAGGGGTTCCCCTTCCTTAAATGATTTTTTGAGTCGTTCGACATAGTCCGGTTGCCCGTCATCAAAACGGTCTAGGGGACCGATGTTGAAGATAGGTTGTTTCTGAGAAACCTTCCTCCCGTCAGGCTTTGTAATACGTACGGAACGGGCAAGTCGCAGATATGGTCTCCCATTGTTAGTAAAGCATTCGACAAACATGGCACTTCTCCTTAAATAGGTCTACGCAGACATAGCCGCAGCAAAGCGATACAAAACAAGCACATCTCTCGCGATATCAGCATCCTCTCTGCAATTTTTTACTTAAACTCCGGCAAACAAATGTTAAACTCGTATTCCCTCGCTCCCCACTGAACGACAACCGACACACGAACAACATTCCCCGCCAACGCAACGCAGTTTATCTTAATTCCATCGATCTGACAAGCCTATTTTTCATATACGTCCCAAGAAAATTGCATAACTCCGCGCCAAACAATCGTTTTTTACGGATGCCGCGAAAAAAAGGGTCGGGCTGCACAAAGGCAACCCGACTCGTTCATTCATCCAATTATTAAGTAATCTGAAATACTTCGTTAAGACTGCGGCACAGGAGCCGGTGCGGGTGGTGCTACGGGAGCCGGTGCAGGCGCATTATGTGCTGGCGCAGGTTTCCCTGAATTCCATACCCGAATGTAATAGTGGTGTCTTTGTTGTCCCCGTGCTCCGGGACGATCCCCCGGCTTGGGACCGCAACACGGAGGTTTCGGAGCACAGCACGAGGGTTTGGGTGCGCAGCAGGATGGTGCGGGATGGCACTGACACGGCGGCGGCGGTGCGCAGCAAGGACATCCCTGCGGTCTGTTCATATCGGGACGCGGACCGTGGAAACGCATACCGTGTTTGTGGTGCCTCATTCCATGTCCACGATGCTCACCGGGTTCCCCGGGACGACCGTGTGGACGTCCACGATGCTTTGTGAATTCAGCCACGGCTGCCCTTTGTTCCTGCTCATCAATCTTCCCATCCTTGTTGGTATCGAACCTCTCGGTTAGCTTTTTCTGAAATTCAGCACGCTTCTCAGCAAACGCTTTCCGCACAGCATCTTTTTCTTGATCATCGAGTTGACCGTCCTTATTGGTGTCGAACTTCTCGAGTAACTTTTTCCGGAATTCAGCTTGTTTCTCTGCAAATGCTTTTCGCAAAGCTTCCTTTTCCTGATTATCGAGTTGACCATCTTTATTGATGTCAAATCGTTCCATAATACGAGCTTGGTGCGGCGGAAGGACGCGTGTGCTCGGTACCGACGGCGGAGGCGGGGGTGGTCCCTGAGGTGTCTCCGGAGTCGGTGTCGGATTCTGAGCCATGATAGGCATGGTCAGTACAGCGAGTGCTATGAGTATCTTGTTCATTGCAGTATAGGTTTGAGTGAATAATATAACTTCAAAACGGTAGGGCATAAACCCTCCC
>CAZJIH010000082.1:0-9876 GCA_964545935.1 uncultured Akkermansia sp.
GCTCCGCTCACCAAAACGGGCAAAGGGACGCTGACCGTTGAAACCGACAACTCCGGGTACACCGGCGACATCACCGTGAACGAAGGGACGCTGAAAGCCGGGCACGAAAGCGCCTTCGGTAGCGGCAATGTGTTCGTGAACGGTGCTATCCTCGACGCGAACAACAAAAACGTGACCACACCTGTGACATTGAGCGGCACGTCTGTGCTTAAGAATGCGGGAAGCATGCGAACTGTTATCTTTGCGTCCGGGTCAAAAATTACCGGGGAAGGCGGGTACACACTCGCGAGCGGGAATACCCTCACCATCGGCTCCGGAGGCAGTGCCTACACCGGTGATTTCACCTTCGGCGGCGGTACCCTCGCTCTCACCGGCGGCGTGTTCGACCTGACCGGGGCTACGAGTATTTCCGTGAGTGGTGACCCCTCTCTGCTCGATCTGAGCGGGTGGGATGGGCTGGTATACGGTCAAACCTACACTCTGGTCTCGGGGACATTTGACGCGGATTTAGCGTCTGCGCTGCAGCTTTCGGCTCTGAGTGACCCGGATATGCTCGGAAAGGCACACATCGAAGTGCGCGACGGTGAAATTGTACTCGTGATTGACCGTCTCGACGGCACCTCTCACATCGGCGCTGAACTTGCCACGGCTATTTCGAGTCAGACGGAAGGTAACATGGCGCACCTGCGGCGTCTGCGAGGTGCCATCGGCAGTGGGCAAACTATCTCGACGAAAAATCGTGTGGGTGCCTATATCACCGGATACGCGGAAAATAATCGACTGGATCAAGACGCTCAAGGACGCGGCTACCACCGCACGGAAATCGGCGGTACACTGGGGCTGGAAACGGCTTTCAAAGACGACCAAGTTGTACTCGGTGTAGCCCTGAGTGCCGGGCGTGCCGACATTTCACCGTCCGGTTCAGCTCCCCGGTACCACGAAGACGTCATGCGCGAAGATTTGTACCTCGTGACAAAGTACAAGAAACTGCGCAGCACGACTTCGGTGGGTATCGGGCAGCACGACTTTAACCTGCGGCGTGCTTCGGGAGACGGGACAATTGCCCGCGCGAACGATGTTTCGGGTAATTCGGTGAACCTCGGGGAAGAAATTGCGGTTACCTTAAGTGCCGCGGAGAAACAGAGTTACGAAGCTTTCTTCGCAGTAGAAAGTAGCTACAACCGAATCGACGGCTTCCGGGAAGGCGGCGACCGACCGCTCAGTGTCGATTCCCACGATGCATGGGCGACGGACCTCTCCCTCGGTATGCGAGCGAACTTCCTCTTCCCGGTCGTAAGTTCCGCGCCCTCCGCCGTGTTCAGCGTGCAGGGTGCGGTCATCACCTCCGTGGGAGACACGGTGACGGATGTGACCATGCGCTATGCCGGTGCGCCGGACCAACCCTACAGTCTCCGCAGCGCGAAACGGAATCGATGGGGCTACAGCGTGGGGGCGTCTCTTTCCGTGCCGGTCACGCCGAACGCCGCCGTCATCGGCAGCAGCGAGTGCATCCTGCGCGGCGACTCGCACGAAGTCACCGCCACGCTCGGCGCGAAACTCGCGTTCTGATAAACGATCGAAGGGAAATACGAAGTAGCCGAGCTGCGGAGCGACGCCGACGTTGCTCCGCAGCTCTGCATTGTAAAAAAGTCACGCGCAACGGGAGTGCGCATTTGTCTCAATCTAAGGGAGGAGGTGAAACGCGGCGTGAACAGCGGTTCAGATGCAGGACTGCGATTCGGTGTGCCGTATTGTTCTTGAATTTTTCGCATATATCAGGTATAATCGGTGAGGGAAGCAATGCATGATGGAGGCATCTGACAGAGCGGACAAGGAGCAGAGGTGGATGGAAGAGAGAGTATGGCCGACGTGGATGATACGTGTCGGTGGTGGATTGTTGGCATTGTTGGGGATGCTCATACTGGTCAGTTTGATGAGCTATCGTCCTGCGGAGGTAGGATGGTCGGTGTTGAGACCTGATGGGATACAGCCTGTGGAAGGATGTACAAATATGCTTGGTGTAGTAGGGTTGTACACGGCGAATATACTGTATAGTTTGTTCGGATTGGGAGCAATATACGGAGCATTTTTGCTGCAGGTGCCGGCGTGGGGAATTGTTTTGAACCCGGAAGAAAAGCGGGTAGGTCAGTGGATAGCGATGGGGGTAATGCTATTTACAGCTTGCTGTGCCTTGGCTGTGCAACCATGGTTTTTCACGGAATGCACCGCTCGTTTAGGGTTAGTCAGTTGCGGAGGCTGGGTCGGTTTTTTACCGGGTACAAAAGCATTACAGGCATTGCTAGGCGTTCAACGTTCCCTAGGTTTCTTCATCCTCTTCCACGCCATTGCCCTCATTTACATAGCTCGTGTTACTCCTATCGATTTGTGCAGAGCAGTGAAAGAGGATATACTGCGTCTCATTGCTTATTTGCGAGAACGTCGGCGCCTTGCTCGCGAACGGAAAGAGCGGGAAGCTGTCTCTTGGCGCATAAGCCTCCCCCCGGAGGAACCGAAATCCGAAACACCGCCCAACGTATCCCCCGAGTCCGGTGCTTTGTTCGCTCCGCAGTCTTCGTTCTCGCATCCGGAATCTCAGCGTTCCCATACCCCCGCACCTCAGCCAACGGATACCCGCGATGAGACCCGAGAACCGGAGTCAGTGCAGTCCCCTTCCCAACTCCCCCCTAAACAGCCGCTCGCTCCCGCACCGGTCATTTCACGTCCCTCGCCCGTAAAGCAGGGGGGGGAGAATTTGCTTAAACTCAATGAACAGAATCCGGATGGTCTCCCCGTCTCTAACCAACTTGTTCGCCGAACCGGGGAGACCGGCACGAGCTCGGGTAAATCGGGGCTCATACTGAATCCGTCCATGGTACGGGCTATAGAGAAACACCTAGGTGTGAAAACACCTCCCGAAGCGGTCAATGATGTTGCACCGGTGTCTCGTCCGAGTAAAATAGCCTTACCTCCACCCCGTCGCCATGACCTCGATGATTATCCTCTGCCATCATACGAATTGCTTAAGTATGAACCTATTCCGGAAAGTGTACGGGAGCAGGCTCGGGCAGAAATGCTCGAAACTCAGGCCACGATTATCGATACCTTGGAGTCTTTCAAAATTCCTGTACAGGGCGGAGATATAACACGTGGTCCGAGTGTGACACGCTATGAATTCATGGTTCCGCGCGGTCAGACTGTAAAGGCTGTAGCCGGCAAGAGCAAAGACATCATGGCTGCCACACAGAGTACGTCTGTCAACATTCTTGCCCCTATTCCTGGTAAATCGACCGTGGGTGTAGAGCTGGAAAACAGTGTGAAGGAACCGGTTTATCTGCGCGAACTTCTTATGTCGGAGGAGTTCCACAATCCCAAAAATCGCATTCCGGTTGCTCTCGGAAAAGATGTTTACGGGAATCCGGTAATCGGTGACCTCGCCGGGATGCCTCATGTGCTCGTTGCAGGTTCCACCGGTTCAGGTAAGTCGGTGTGTATCAACAGTATGCTTGTCTCTTTCCTTTATAAGTTCCGTCCGGATAAATTGAGGCTGGTGCTGGTTGATCCTAAGGTCGTGGAGATGCAGCCGTACAACAAACTACCTCACCTCGCTGTGCCGGTAGTTACGCAGCCGGAACGCGTTATCGGTGCTCTGCGTTGGGCTGTCAATGAGATGGAGTACAGATATAAGTTATTTAGCCGCATCGGAGTACGTAACCTTGAAGATTACAATGCTTTGCCCGATGATGTCAAGTTGACGGCACCTCCGCAGGAGGACGTATCACCGTCTATCGAAGACCCGGATGCGGCGGACGCAATTGTGCGCGATGTGGAAGATTCCCAAGGCGAAGACTTACCGGAAGAGACGGAGGAAGATTTGATGCAAGACGAACTCGACTTCGCGGAACGTGGTCCCATGCCGCTACATCTCCCTTACATCGTTATTGTTATCGATGAGCTGGCCGACCTCATGATGCAAGTAAAACAGGATTTGGAAGTCTATATCGGACGCCTCACCCAAAAAGCGCGTGCGGCAGGCCTACATCTTATTGTGGCAACACAATCTCCTCGTGCTCAAGTTGTTACGGGTATTATCAAGACCAATCTGCCATCACGTATAGCCCTGAAAGTTTCCAGTCAGCTGGACTCTCGTGTTATTCTCGATGAAGGTGGTGCAGAAAATTTACTCGGTCGAGGCGATTTACTTTACTTACCACCCGGTGGTCCGAGTAAAATGACACGTGCGCAAGGGGCTTTTGTCTCCGACGCAGAAATCGCCGCCATCATCAATCACTGCGCATCCCATGCGGAGCAACATTTTGTACAGGGAGCCGCAGAAATTATCAACGAAGCCGACTCCGGCGGTGGTGACTTCTCCAAATCTTCACGCGGAGGCTCTGCTCCTATCAACGATGAAGAAGAGCTTTACAACCGCTGCGTCAGCTTAGTTATCACCGAACGTAAGGCGAGCACATCCCTCCTTCAGCGCCGCTTCAGCATCGGCTACGGTCGCGCCGCTAAAATCATGGACCTTATGGAGGAACGCGGAGTTATCTCCCCCCAACAGAGTGGCAGCAAAGCTCGTGAAGTCCTCATCGATTCATAAAACATCACTCGGCTCGGCTTCCGTGACGCAAAATCCGGAATTCATCGGCAGGGCTGCGGTTCTGTGGGTTGACTTTTCTATCTTCGCGTGCTAAAATACCCCTGCTCCGATGTAGCGGAGGAACTCTTACAAAAAAGTTATGAAACCGGCAACACTTAATTGCACAGTATTACGCGATGGACACCAATCGTTGGCTGCCACGCGCATGTCGACGGAACAAATGGAACCCGTAGCACCGATACTGGACACCATGGGATTTTCGGCGTTAGAGACTTGGGGAGGGGCGTCTATAGACGCGGGGTTGCGCTTTTTGGGCGAATTACCTTTCCATCGGCTCGATGTACTTAAAAAATTGGCACCGAAGACACCGCACATGATGCTGTTACGCGGACAAAACATGGTAGGGTACACAAATTATGCAGATGATGTAGTAGAAGCTTTTGTAAAATTAAGTGCCAAACACGGTATGAACATCTTCCGGATATTCGATTGTTTGAACGACCCGGAAAACATGCGTACTTCTATTCGGGCTGCCAAGGAAGCCGGTGCCATCGCCCATGGTACCATCTGTTATACTACTTCCCCGGTGCATAACCTAGAATACTTTGCAGAACTCGGTCAAAAAATAGCGGACATGGGAGCGGATGGCATCGTTATTAAGGACATGGCGGGGCTTATTCCTCCGTCGGAAACGGCTGCCTTGGTAAAGGTGCTCAAAGAAAGGACCGGTCTACCGGTTTGGATACATACTCACGAAACGGCCGGTCTCGGTGCCGCGTCTTACGTAGCCGGTATCAATGCAGGCGCGGATGCGGTAGATTGTTCCGTTGCCCCCTTTGCAAACGGTACCGGGCAACCCGATTGTATGCGCATGCTGGCACTCCTGAACGGCTACGAACGCTGCCCCATTGTGGCAGATGATTTCAAAGAGAAATTAGCACAGGTTTCAACCATGTTGCAGCCTATCTACGACAGCCTATGCCGCTTCACCAACCACAAAAACGAAATCGTCAACAGCGATACCCTGCGATACCAAGTACCCGGCGGTATGCTCTCCAATTTCCGTAATCAACTCAAAGGGATGAACATGACGGATAAATTCGAAGAGGTTTTTGCTGAGATACCTGTGGTACGTAAAGCATTGGGATGGATACCCTTGGTGACCCCGACATCGCAAATTGTAGGTGTCCAAGCCGTGATGAATGTTAAATTCGGACGTTGGAAAAAAATTATCCCACAATGCTCTGACGTAGCCCTCGGATACTATGGGCATACCCCGGCTCCGGTGGATAAAGAACTGCAGGCTCTCTGCGCTAAAAAGATCGGGAAAGACCCCATAACATGCCGCCCGGCTGACCTCATCAAATCTGATATGCCGAATCTGCGTAATAAATTGAAAGATAAAGGAATACAGGATACAGATGAAAATTGTGTAATCTACGCTATGTTCCCGCAGCAGTTGGAAGACTATTATGCCGGAAAACGTCCGGAACCTCCTACAGCAAAAAAACCGGAGAAACCCGTTGCGCCTGTATACCCCACCAATATCGGAGTATCCGCGAGTATAGCCGGACGTGACATGAAGTTGAATGTTCTCGGTAAAGTCTACGATGTGCATATCGAAGAATTGTAAAAATCGGGACGGAACACATGGATGCTAAGTTAATTATTATCGGAACGGGACCTGCCGGGTATACTGCTGCGATTTATGCGGCTCGTGCTGATTTATCGCCCTTGGTTTTCACCGGTCCGCAGCTCGGGGGACAACTAACCACTACCTCAAATGTGGAAAATTTCCCCGGATTTCCGGAGGGGATCATGGGACCTGACCTCATGTTTAACATGAGCCAACAGGCAGAAAAATTCGGTGCGAAAATGGTATACGAGGAAGTCGTATCGGTCACACATGAAGCATGCAGCGGTGAGTTTGTGGTCACTTCATCCGCTGCCGCTTATAAAGCTTCGGCGGTGATTATTGCATCCGGGGCAACGGCGCGATACCTAGGACTGCCGGGAGAAAAGGAACTCATCGGTCACGGTCTCACAGCGTGTGCTACCTGCGACGGCGCTTTCTACCGCGATGTACCGGTGTGCGTAGTCGGCGGCGGTGACAGTGCCTGCGAGGAAGCTCATTTCCTTACGCGCTTCGCCGCAAAAGTTTACTTACTGCACCGTCGGGATTCTCTGCGTGCCGGTAAAACGATGCAGCAACGTGTGCTCTCTCACCCGAAAATTTTCCCTATTTGGAATTCCGCGATTTCTGCGTACCGTTGCGGGGATGACGGCGAACTCTGTGGGGTAGACCTGCGTAATATCTCTACCGGTGAATTGAGTACCTTAGACGTCAAGTGTGTCTTTATGGCCATCGGTCATTCCCCGAACAGCCACATCGTTGCCGGGCTGGTCGACCTGGACCCCGCAGGTTTCATCCTTACTCAAGGCGCTTCCACCGCTACTAAAACTCCGGGACTTTTTGCCGCAGGGGATGTAGCAGACCCTTCGTACCGCCAAGCTATCTCAGCTGCCGGTATGGGTTGCCGCGCCGCTCTGGATGCCGAACGTTTCCTCCTTTCTCTCTGAAATCTATGAAAACCGCCGCTCTCACAATAACCATTGCCGCTTCGTTTCTTTGCTCCTGTAGTCAGGAACCGCTGAAAATTACAGAACATGCCGCTTCTCTCACAAAACAAGCCCATGCCCTGTACAATGCCAAACAGTATTCTCGAGCTCTGCCCTTGTTGAGGGAAGCTGCTGCCGCCGGTAACTCCGACGCGCAACTCCTGCTCGCCAAATGTTACGACTTCGGGTACGGGGTTCCTTCCAACATGCCGGAAGCTATTAAGTGGTATACCGCCGCCGCTAATGTCGGTAACGCAAATGCTTTGGATAATTTAGGTACTTGCTATTCAACAGGTAGCGGTGTTTCCAAAGACCATGCCAAGGCTTTTACGCTCTTTTCCATGGCTGCCGCGCAGAATAATTCTTCGGCTCTCAATAATTTGGGACTATGCTACTTAAACGGAGAGGGTACTCCCGTTAATCAAACCCTCGCGGCTGATTCTTTTCAACGCTCCGCAAACTTAGGTAACGCTGATGGTCAATTTAATCTTGGGCGTTGTTTTCACTTCGGTATCGGCGTCCCGACCGATGAAGAAAAAGCTAAATCGTGGGTAAAAAAAGCAGCGGCTAACGGACATGAAAATGCCGCCGGATTTATCAATGACATGCATTGGTGAAACCACAGTCCCCCTGCCCCACCCGACGTGAGCAGCGGTTCGATTGTTTTGTATTGCTAAATGTGGATGTGTAAGTGTAGATTGTTGAGTATGAAATGCCGAAAACTCATACCGGTAACGGCGGTGGCACTACTGTGCATCACTTCGTGTGTAGGTACAAAAAATATCCGAATTATAACGGAACCGAAAGGAGCCTCGGTAAGTATTAACGGAGAACTCCAAAAGGAAGTAACTCCGGCAAATGTTAAGGTAGAGCAAAAAAGAGATTTAGGCATTGTGGTCAGTCTGCCGGGGTATGAAACCGCTTCCCGTACAGTCTACACACGCACGAATTGGTGGCTTTCCCTGCTCTGGACAAAGACGGACCCGCGTGCTCGTTTCATCGAAGAAGATGAAGTCTACATCCCCTTGAAAAAAATTCCCACCTTACAGGAATACGTACCGACAACCCTTCCGGCATACTCGAAGGAACACAAAAAGGCAACTACACCTCCCCTGCGATCTATGCCGAAAAATCTATAATACTTCCCCGTACACCATACCTGTACCGATAAGAATGATAGCACTGCGTTAAGCGAAGGCTTTGTTTCATGGGAACATACATTTTTTCCTGCTCGCTTTTTTCTTGACTCTGCAACGGATGTGGTATATCCTCAGCGCCGTGAATGCGCATGTATATATCAACTTAGATGGCATAACCGAAGAAGGACGTCAGATAACCGGGTCGGTAGATGGAGAATCGTTGCTCGAGCTTGGGAACGGGGATGTTCAAAGCGCCGGTACTATAGATTACGAATTGTATGTACAACTATTCGGAGAACGAGAGTTAGTGGCAAGGGGAACTGTAAGGGTACCGCTTAAAATGCGCTGCGAGCGTTGTTTGCGAGAATTCACACACACCTTGTCACCGGAGGTTGTGCTGAATTGTGAGGTATCCGATACAATGCGCCAAGTTGACCTAGCTGAACAACTCCGAGAAGAACTTTTGCTCGACTTACCGGCTTACCCCAAATGTGAATCAGCGGGTCTCGAATGTGAAATTCATGACATACATGCAGATTTTGGGCTGGACAAATCACCCCGGGTGGGTGTACAATGTGCTGCGGCGCGGGAGCGTAGTGTGTGGGATGCCTTGGATAAACTCGGCTCACCTCCTACTACATAAAGAACTTCCTCCCCATACAACATTGAAATAAAATTAAACATATATCGAACTATGGCAGCACCTAAACGCAGAACATCTAAAATGAAACAACGTTCCCGCTTGGCAGCTCAAGCGTGGAAAGCACCCCAAATGGGCGAATGTCCAGAATGCAGCGCAGCAGTCCCACCTCACACTGCTTGTCCACGCTGCCATACCTACCATACACGCAAAGGTGAGGTTGTCAAGGTAGTTGCGGAGTAGGCATTGCTTAATCCGTACCTGTCCCGAGGAAATTCTCGAAAGACGTCGCAATGCTGAACATCATGCGGGTTACGCGTGTTCTGCGTACTGCGGAGTACTCGCCTCATGGGTGCGTGAGTTCGGTTTCCGTATGTCGTTCTGGTTTTGTCTTCTCTCAACTTCTCTGCGCCTAACTCCTTCACTTCGTTCTTCGTACATCGTACTTAATCGCCCTCGCGTCTTCCTGCATCAAAGCCGTTCGCCTGCCACGAGACTCATATTTTTCTCGGAATGAGTGGCTTTTAACACACTCCTCCACGCTTTCCCGTCTGTCGGGCAGCCGGGTTCCGTTCGGGGTTGTCTGTGCGCGGTAAGTGGGTTTCGCGGTGGTTTCGTGCTTGATACTTAATCTCCTCGCCCCTTCCTTTATGCCGGATCACCGCTCAACGTCAGGCAACCGTTTTTATTGAGGCGGGTGAGACATTACCGCAATAATCTTTTATCATTGTCGCAATCCGGAGCTCTCCCGAGAAAAAGCTTCAGCAAATGTCGATTAAAAATCAAAATACGACGTATAGAATAAAAAGGTTGAAAAATGCGGGTGATGCGTGTAAAATGTAGTGCATGAGGAGACCACCGATACCCGGGATAGTAAT
>CAZJIH010000083.1:0-9764 GCA_964545935.1 uncultured Akkermansia sp.
GAAATACATGACAAAGCGGGTACCGATCTCCACGATTGTGACAGGTAAGGCTGCCGCCCCCTCCATTCCGGACACGAATTCGGGCAAAGCTTAACGATAGAAAGTATGGGAAAGTTGCGCTCATTTTTTGAGCCCGGCGGCGATGGAGAGTGGGTGTGCTTTGTCATGTTTTCCGGTGGTTAGATGCTTTTTCTGTTCGGTGTGTCCGGTTCTAGTATAATTCTCCGACCTTACAAGGAGAAAATGATTGCGCGACCGTCGGGTGACTTACCGGAAGAACCCATAAAAGGTTTATTGTTAGCTGAGAAAGTTTTGTGGAGGGTGTGAAGAGTGATCACACCACAGCGCATGCGGACGCGGAAGGAGAGCGAGGGAGGAGGGGTAAATCCCATACACCCGTGAGGTGGATGCCCCATAGTACGCGGAGCGTCTGTCACCCGCACGGAGATTAGCATTGCGGCGTTTCTCGAAAATTTTCTCGGGACAGGTGTGCATTTCCGTACACGTTGAAACGTGTATTGCGCAGGGAGAGAGCGTTCAGGACGACGCTGAGGCTACTCAGACCCATGGCAGCGGCGGCGAGAGCCGGATGCAGTTGCCGACCGAAGAACGGGTAGTAGAGACCGGCGGCTAAAGGGATAGCTAAAACATTGTAGATAAAGGCTAGGAAGAGGTTTTGTTTAATTTTTTTAAGGATAGCTCGGCAGAGCAGGATAGCGTACGGTATGTCAGTAGGGTCACTGTGCATGAGGATAATACCCGCGCATTCCACGGCGATATCCGTGCCTGTACCGATAGCCATACCGACATCCGCGCGGGAAAGAGCCGGTGCGTCATTGATGCCATCCCCTACCATAATTACACGTTCACCTTCGGATCGGAGAGCTTGCACGAGCAATTCTTTATCGCCGGGCATAGCAGACGCGTGAACCTCAGTTATACCGACACGATCGGCGATGCATTGCGCGGTCACGGCGTTATCGCCTGTAATCATGAGCGTACGCAGACCCGCCTGCTGTAACGCGCGGACGGCATCAGCAACATTTTCACGCGGGGCATCCGCGACAACCAGACACCCCAACCAACGCGAGCCGCGTGCCACATGAAGCACCGTTTTACCTTGGGTCATGAGTTCACGCGGGTCCTGCACAGCGATGCCCGATTCGCGCATGAGGTTGGCATTTCCGATAGCACAGGGGATATCCCCGAGAGCAGCCCGCACCCCATGCCCGGGTAGGTAACGCAGGTCGCTTACACGGTCGATGGGAGGCACCCCACAGGCAACAACAGCACGCGCCAAAGGGTGATTCGCGTCAAATTCCAGAGCCACGGCAACGCTGAGCAACTCTTCGCGGGAGCAGCCATGCGGTAACACATCGGTAAGTTGCGGGGAACCCAAAGTGAGAGTTCCGGTTTTATCGAGAGCTATGCAGGTAGCGCGACCTGCTGCCTCCGGTGCGGTACCGGAACGGAAGAGGACACCGCGTTCGGCCCCCATACCTGCTCCGACCATAATTGCTACCGGTGTAGCCAAACCTAAGGCACAGGGGCAGGATATCACTAATACGGCAACCGCGCGAGCCACCGCTTCATCCCATGTCGCGCCGCATAGAGTCCACACGGCAGCTGTTACACACGCGAGCCCGATCACCGCAGGTACAAAAATACGGGCTATGCGGTCAGCCAAGCGAGCCACCGGTGGTTTTTCAGCGGCGGCATCGCTTACCAAGCGGATAACCTCCGAAAGGGAGGACAGTTCCTGCGGACGAGACACGCGCACACACAGGGCACCGTGAAGATTTACCGTACCGGCAAAGACCTCGGAACCTACCCGCTTATCAACCGGCATACTTTCCCCGGTGAGAGCTGCTTCGTTCACCGATGAAATTCCCTGAAGTACCGTACCGTCGACCGCGATGCGGTCACCCGGGCGTACTGACAGGATATCACCTACTCGCAGTTCCACCGTAGGGATTTGCACGGGCTGTCCGTCGCGCAACACGGCAGCAGTATTCGGCAGGAGTTTCCGCAATTTATCCACGGCATGACCGGTACGGCGGGTGGCGCGGGATTCAAGCCATTTACCCACAGAGACAAAGGCGAGGATCATACCGGCGGATTCTAAGAACATAGTTCCGCCGGATGAAACATGCGTGATTCCGGCAATGAGGGCGGTACCGCTTCCGGTAGCAACGAGGGCATCCATACCCGGTGCTCCGTCGAGGAGAGAACGTACCCCGCGAGTGAAGTATCCGTAGTTGAGCGCGGCAATGCCCAGTGCCAGGCAAACTTCTGTCCACCCGGTCGCATCGTTTAAGCGGTGCAGCACGACAAGCGGCACCAAGAGCACGAGTGTTGCCGCCGCCACCCACCCCTTTTTGCCTTTGTCCCCGGCACCGTCAACCGATTGTGACGCCGATTTCTTTTCTTCGGCCCCGTAACCGTATGACGTAACGGCACGGATTATCTCCTGCGGGTCACCGTCATCCGCGCGTTTGACACGCAGCTCACTTGTGATGAGATTTACCTCCACCAGCTCCACGCCGGGTACCTTTTTTGCTGCCTGCTCAACACGAGCGGCACAGGCAGCGCAGCTCATTCCTGTTACATGAAATACCTGTTCCGGCATAGGATACCCCCTTCGTTTTTTTTGCGCGGCACACATCCCCTACGTCACGGAGAATTCCGACACGAGAACCCCGTAGCGGAGGCTATCGCTTTACGCCTCAACCTTTGCCCCGAAACCGATGCGCTCCGCGGCATATACCACTGCCCGCGGATCGATGTCAGCGCACTCTACACGTAGTCTGCCCTTTCCTAAATCCACATCCGCCCGGTGTACCCCCGGAACATTCAAAACGGCTTGTTTAACACGAGCCGCGCATCCGTCGCAACTCATACCGGTGATTTGAAAAAAATATGTTATCATGGTCAATAAGTTTCAAAATAATTTCTTAATTCTTCCATCATCCTTTCCGCTTCTTCGCGGGAATCTCCGAATGCCGCGTCCAAACAATTGCGCATGTGGCGACGTAAAATGCGTGTTTCTATTCTTTTGATAGCCGCGCGCGCCGCTTTAAGTTGGATAAGGATGTCCATACTATCACGTCCTTTTTCGATCATTCTCCGGATTCCGGCAATTTGTCCGCGTATACGATTCAGGCGTGTCAACTCATCCGCGTGTGGGATACCATCCGATATCCCGTCCCCATCCTCGGATAAATCGACAGCCGGTTCCCTTGCCTCTTCCTGCGGTTCCTCGGGTAGCTTTTCATGTTTCTCCTTTTGTTCACTTTTTTTCATACACGTTTTATACCATAGACTTGCTATTTTGTCAACCATGAACCGAACCGCAGAAATAACAACCCACATCTGTCCCGAAAAAGATATAAGCTTCGAGGTAGGCGGTGACTTTGAAGCAGGAAGAGAGCATTGCGGCAATTTGCAGAAATTTTCCCGGGTTTTCACGCGGCGGGTACGATTCCGCTTGCGAAAATAAGGGATGTCGCGTATAATCACCGGGACATGGGGGATACATCACCTGTCACATATTTCAATCGCTATACCCGGTGCATTGAGCAGGAGAAGATTATGGGGGAACGTTCCCTGCGTTGGGTATACGGGACGTGCAGCGGACAATTGGCGCTGCATGTATTGATAAAACGCGGGATATTTTCTCGGTTGCTCGGGTTTTGGGAAAATTTACCTATCAGTGCGCGCAAGATACCGGAATTTGTACGTAATTACCATATCAACATGGAAGAAGCTGAACAACCGATAGAGCATTATCGTTGTTTCAATGACTTTTTTACCCGCACACTTAAGCCGGAGGCTCGTCCTGTGTGTCCGAAAGGGCATATCGCTTTTCCGGCGGATGCACGTCATCGCGGTTGGCAGGATATCGCCGATATACACGCGGTTTATGTAAAGGGACAGAGCTTTGATCTACCGACCCTTTTAGGGAGTTCCCGGTTGGCCGAACAATACGCGCACGGCTCATTACTCCTTTCGCGTCTTTGCCCGGTAGATTACCACCGCTTCCATTTCCCCGTAGCGGGTACACCGGAAGCAGCGCATCGTCTACCCGGGCCTTTGGCAAGTGTGGCTCCGTACAGTTTACGCCGCAATCTGGCATGGTTATGGACAAATCGGCGAGAGCTCACCTGCCTGCACTCAAAGGAGGTCGGAGATGTGCTCATTATTGCTGTCGGTGCTACCGGAGTCGGTTCCATTCATCAAACGTATACCCCGAACTTACCGATCATTAAAGGAACGGAACAGGGATTCTTCTGTTTCGGGGGCTCAACAATTATTTGCCTCTTTGAACCGGGCCGCATCAGATTGGCGGATGACTTAACGGAACAAACGAACTACGGTCGTGAATTGTATGCTCACATGGGCGATAGCGCCGCAACTTTGTTGTAGTCCGCATTTACCGGGCAAACAATCATGAAAAAGCTTGCATTTTTGAGATGAATCTGCTAAAAATAGTGTACGCCCTTTGCCGGGAAGCGAAAGAGGACTTATGAGTTTTACTTTTTTCAGTAAACTGCGACACCATCGGCAGCACCTGCGACTTATCAGGGATGAGTTGCAACGTGTGCGTGAAAAGATTGCTGCGCAAACACGCGAGTTTCAACCGCATGCACGCGTGTATATGGCGCAGGTGTGTCGGGGAAGAGGAAAAATGATACGTCCGGGATTGGTGTTACTGACAGCGGCGGCTACGGGCGGAATAAAAGAGGAGCATATAGCGTTTGCTGCGTCATTGGAGATGTTGCACATGGCATCGTTGATACATGATGATGTGCTGGACAGGGCGGATGTACGACGGGATTGTCCGACAGCTAATGCTTTATGGGGAAATGAATTAGCTGTATTGTTGGGTGATTCGTTGTTGGCGCAGGCGATGGTACTCGGAACGCGGATAGGGGATAAGAGGTTTATGCAGAAGATGGCAGTCGCAACGAGAGATTTGTGTGAAGGGGAAGTCGAGCAGTCTACGAGATTGTGGGATGTCGGAATGACACGGGCTGAGTACTATGAAATTATAAGGAAAAAGACGGCTACTTTATTTGCTATGGCGATGAGTGGGGCTGCTATGCTGCAGGGAGCGGATGAAGAATTAACGGAAAATTTGCATCGGATGGGGACATTGCTCGGGATGTCGTACCAAGTGTACGATGATTGCCTTGATCTGCTCGGAGCGGATGAACAGGCAGGAAAAACGCTCGGAACGGATGTGCAGAAAGGAAAGTTGACTCTGCCTATATTTTTCTTGATGGAAGCGGACAATGAAGATGTAGCGGCGGAGGTACGAGATGATGCGGAGAAACGAAACGGATTGGATCTGAATAAATTAAGACAAACGGAAAGTTTCCGCATAGCATTGGAATTATCGGTAAATGAGGCATTGGGACTGGATGCGGAGGCGCGGGAGGTGTTGTGGATGTTGCCGGAGACGCCTGCTCGTGAGGCATTGGCAGAGGCAACGTATCGGTTGGATGAGATGCTGCGTGGATGTTGCAACGGGAATTTAACTTTTACATGAGAAGATGAGTGAGAGGTACGAGATACGACCGGAAAGGATGAAGCCCCCGGTGTCCGCGTCTACGGATGAATTGTGGGAAGATATACACAGTTGTGCGTGGGAAGAAGCCGGCAAGGAAGCGAGTATGGCGGGAATGATGGATGAGGTTGTGCTGTCGTGTCCGGGACCCGGAAGGGCTATAGCCGTACGTTTGGCGCAAAGACTGACGTGTCCGTATTTCAGCCGCAGTGAGTGGGAAAAGCTTCTATCGCGTGAGACGGAGGAGGGGTCTGAATCGGTGAAGGCGATGATGATGGATTTGATGGCAGTGGTGCAAAGAGACCCGGCAGCTCATAACCCACTTGTCCCCTTTCTCTTTTACAAAGGATTTCATGCTTTATGCGCTTATCGGGTTGCGCATACTTTGTGGGAAAGCGGACATCGTTTACCTGCCCTGATGCTGCAAAGTGCGACAAGTGAGGTATTCGGAATAGATATACATCCGGCAGCTCGTTTAGGATGCGGAATCATGATGGACCACGGAACGGGAATTGTCATCGGGGAAACAGCTATTGTGGAAAATAATGTATCGATGTTGCACGAAGTGACTCTCGGTGGAACAGGAAAGGAATTCTGCGCGAGGCACCCGGTGGTACGAAGCGGAGTGATGATAGGTGCCGGCGCAAAAGTGCTCGGACGTGTCGAAATCGGTGAAGGAGCAAAGATAGCGGCATCGTCCGTGGTGCTGGACGATGTACGTCCTCACACAACTGTAGCGGGGGTACCGGCAATAGAAGTAGGACTGACGGCTGAGGAGGAACCGGCACTGAGCATGCAACAACGAATTACCTGAACCTCGAAGAAGTCTGCGGTACCGATTGTTGAGTTACTGAATTTTTTGTAAATCGTTCCCCGTATACGGTACAGCGCCGGGGAATAGTTACCTGTACAGGATAAAATTATGATACGAGAGATAGATATACGGTTACCGGTGGGGGAAGCGGACAATACGCAGGCGCGGATGCGGGAGGTTGTGCGGGTTTTACACATACGACCGGAACGTCTCCGAGGGCTGCGTTTACTGAAGGAAAGTATAGACGCCAGACAGCATGTCATCCGCAAACAACTGCGGTGCTTGGTAGCAATAGATGAGCCCTTGCCGCCGGAAGAATCCTTGCCCGGGGAACCGAAGAGGGTGGAACCGACCGCGAAGAGGGTAATCATAGTCGGGGCCGGACCCGCGGGATTGTTCGCAGCCTTGAAGTGCTCGGAGCTCGGAGTGCGTCCGATAGTATTGGAAAGGGGGAAAGACGTAAGCGCGCGGCGCTCGGATTTGCGACCTATCAATTGCGAGGGCAGGGTAACCGGGGAGTCAAATTATTGTTTCGGAGAGGGTGGTGCCGGTGCTTTTTCGGACGGTAAATTGTATACCCGTGCTACGAAACGGGGAGACGTCGCGGTGGTATATCGTCAATTGGTCGCACACGGAGCAAATACCGGTATACTTACCGAGGCTCACCCGCATATCGGGTCGGATAAACTGCCGCGTATTATTCAATCTATTCGCGCGTCCATACTCCGAGCAGGCGGAGAGATGCATTTCGGCACCCGCGTGACCGGATTGCTGCGGAGTGCGGACGGAAGGAAAGCACGAGGAGTTCGGACGGCTGACGGACGGGAGTGGGAGGCAGAGGGAGTGATTTTAGCGACAGGTCACAGCGCGAGGGATGTGTACGAAATGCTGGTCGGGGAGGGGTTAACGACGGAGAAGAAGGCGTTTGCCGTGGGAGTCCGTATCGAACACCCACAAAGTATAATAGACGAAGCAATGTACCATCTGCGACCCGGAACCGAGCGTCCGTCGGGATTACCCGCGGCTCGGTACAGTGTAGCTGCAACCGTGAACGAACGGGGTGTGTATTCCTTCTGTATGTGCCCGGGTGGGTTTATTGTACCTGCCATGACGAGAGCGGATGAGCTGGTGGTTAACGGGATGTCGCTGTCGCGTCGGGATTCGCCGTGGGCAAATGCCGGTTTGGTAGTAACGGTGTTGCCTGAGGATACGGAGGAGACGGAGTACGATGGACTGACAGGAATGTATTGGCAGAGACACATAGAGCAGTTAGCGGCTGTCGCCGGCGGCGGTGACCTAAAGGCTCCGGCTCAACGTGTCCCGGATTTCCTGGCTCACAGAGATTCTCGTAACCTGAGGGCCTGTAATTATCGTCCGGGAGTGACTTCATGTAATTTGTGGGATGTGTTACCTGTTGGGATTTGCGAAAGGTTAGCCTTGGGGTTGCAGTATTTTGAAGAGAAAATAAGGGGATTCACATCGACGGAAGCTTTGCTTATCGGTGCGGAAACGCGGACAAGCTCGCCGGTAAGGATACCGCGAAATCCGGAAACACTGCAACATCCGGAACTCGCGGGTCTTTTTCCCTGCGCGGAAGGTGCCGGTTACGCCGGGGGCATAGTGTCAGCGGCTATGGACGGAATGAGATGCGCAGAGGCAGCGTGCCGATGAACCACCTCCTGCCGCATACGCCGGAGGATTCCTCACGATTCGGGACGCAGCAGGACTGCGGCTCGACTTCTCTCACCTACGGCGGAAGAAGTCACGTACCTCGTCCGCAGAGAATGGCGTAGGTAAGGAATCATCGCTGAAATTTCGGCGGATAGGGGTAGATTCACCGAAACGATTCACGGTGTAAAAAGGATCATCCTCCTCATCTGCCGGTATAACGACTTTATTCCCGCTATCGCGTGAACGGCGCGGACCGACAGCCATGCGTGTTACGTGGTGAGAAACGCCCGGTTGCAAAGAATTGGCACGGGTTTCCAATTCGCAGAGAACATTATTGACTTCGTGGTGTACCGGGGCAGAGGAGCGCCATACAAGGACTCCTACACACAGAGCCCCCATACCGAAAGTAGAAGCACCCAAAGCTATACGCCCGATGCCGACATTTTCGAGAAACATACGCAGGTGTTCCCAAAAAACACTACGAGCGGAGCGACACACAGCTTCGCGTTCTACCCGTTCTCGAAAATTGTAAATAAAACGCTCCTCAAACTGTGCTTCCGGTGTAGATTCCGCACGCAGCGTACGCAGAAGGCACACAAGATCCGGCATCTCATTTTCCTCACCGGTTTCTGATGCATCACGATCCATAAATGGGCATTCTTCAATTCAATCCGAGAGAGTAGACAACCTAACTGACACTTTCGTTCAAAAATAATTGATTTTTTTCACATTCGTCCCGAGAAAATCATCCGGGCGAAACATGACTGCGCGAACAGCACCGCAGAAGGCAAAACAGGAAAAGCGCATGAACGACATCTCAAATTTCAATCAGGAACCTCTCACCGATTTGAGCTAACATTCTACGACACAATTAAAAATCAGAATGGTGCGGTGGGGCGGTAGGCATCGGAGTGGGACGTGGTTCTCTGTGCCAAACAATAACTCCTTTTCCTACCGCGTAAAAAAATACGACCATCAGAGCACCGATAAAGATAGCCATTGCCCCCAAAGCCGTAGCATTCTCGTGCAGGAATTTCTTAAAGTTAAGAGCCCAAGGGTAAAGCAAAATTACTTCCAGATCAAATATTAAGAAAAGCACAGCTACTTGGTAATACTTAATCGAAAAAAAACCCGGCGAACCGGTTCCTTCGGGTACATTACCGCATTCATACGGCACATCCTGCGCGTTCCTCTGCTTGGCACGTCGCCCGAATACAACACTCAACACGAGAACCAGTCCGGCAAAACCAATCCCGGCTACCCCTTGTATCAACGCTGATAAGTACTCCTGCGGCATATCGCTCGCCGTTACTTATACCATACTTACCCACATCTGTCAAGTGCTCATGAACATTAAAACTTCACTTTTATTTCAATTTGTAAAAAATTTTCGGAGGGAAGAGGGATATATGCTTGCAGTCGGGGAAGTCGGGGGGTATAATGCACCGAGAACGCTGAAATCTTATGAAAAATTATGTAATCATCATTGCCCTATCCGTCATGTTGGGAATGGGATGCCGGCACGCGAAGGAGAACAACACGACGAGCGCGGGAAACGGACAGCCGGAAGGGACGGAACAAGTGGATCAGCCGACAGAGGGAGCTGAGAAAAAGGACAGGGAGAGACCTACCCGAGTAAAAGGCACGGGGGGTGCGGAGACGCAGCGGTGGCGCATCTCGCACATGAGTGTACCGGGCGGATATGTTGCC
>CAZJIH010000084.1:0-9642 GCA_964545935.1 uncultured Akkermansia sp.
GTAATGCTGAGTGTACCGCCGTGTTCACGTACGATATGACGCACAATGAGGAGACCGAGACCGTGTCCCCTTTTTTTTGTAGAACGGAAGGGTTCATACATTGTTCCCATCACCTCGTGCGAAATGCCTGAGCCGTTGTCCCCGATAGTAATTCCAATATCCGAATCATTGAAAGAAGAGTTGATAGAGACTCCGCCTTGGGAATCGGGAAGGGATTGCAAGGCATTGTGAACAAGGTTGTAAAAAGCGCGGAAGAGCTGCTCAGCATCAGCATGAATTTCCGGTAAATCATCCGCGAGATTGGTTTGAACAGAGACAGAACGTTCCGCGATTTCCGGTGCGAGAGTATGAAGAACACGACGTATAATATCATTGACTTGTACTTTCATACGCACAGGTTTAGTAGGACGCATAGATTCCAAGAATTGATGCAAGAGCGTATCGAGGCGATGTGCTTCCGATAAGGCATCCTCCACCAATCCCTGCAACATGCTACGAGTTTTTTCATCCGTTTTACTCAATTTGCGCTGCATCAGTTGCAGAGAGAGTCCCAAAGAATTGAGAGGATTCCCGATTTCGTGAGCTACAGCTGAACTTAAAAAGGTAAGTAAGTTAAATTGCTCCGCTTCCGCATTTTCTTCACGGCGATCCAGAGCTTCCGTATCATCACGTACCAATAAAAGGTATTCATGTTCACCCGCTAAAGGGGAAACATAAAAATTGTAATGGCGGCGCGTAGGGTAATTGACATGTATATCGCGAACGATAGCGACTTTGCTTGCCGCGAGTTCTTCCCATGTACACGTGCCACTGACTAAACGCTCGAAAGGCTCTCGCAATAAATCACGGAGCGGACGATTGTAAATAGAACAGGCGGCTTTGTTGGCAAAACGAGCTGTACCATCGGCCGAAAAAAGGATAAGTCCATCGCGTAAGGCATCAAATACATCTCGGAAGAGTCCTTTTTCGGCGGTAAGACGGAGGAGAAGGCTACGAACATCCGCCGGAGACATACTATCCATGCGAGCGACAATTTTTTCGATTGTATCGCGTTTCATGTGTTAAAGCGTAAGGGAGAGTTCACGGAAATTGGTTGGAAGAGAAGCACGGAGGAGGGAATTTTCGAGGGTAACCGGTACAACCGTACCATCGGCTACCATTTGAGGATGTGGATTGGGAGGAAGGGCATGAACTATGAGAGAGAAATATGAGTGAGGGAGCCGGAGTTGACCCGTGCGGCGTTGAGAGATCGTGAGACTACGCTCGCGTGTAGAAGCACAAAAGGAATGAAGCAGGAAAGCACCGCGCAGGTAAGCCGGACCATCCCCGGCATCCTCGTAGAAAAAACTTTGCGAATTTGTACCCGGCGCCCACCACAACTCTAAAGAACAGGGCGGGTAACTCAATTCACCCACATATTGTTGCACAGGCCAGCGAGGTATAAGTTTACCGCCGCGTACGTAAACGGGAACATACTCCGGGGGCGTGGGAACAATTGCTTCCGCATCAACGGTCGGCGCCGGTGAATCGTCCCACAGCGAAAACCAAGTTCCGGGTGGTAAATAGAGGCTACGTTCGGAGTTATTCGGGTGGTGCACGGGAACCACATACAGGTCATCTCCTAAGAAAAATTCACTACTACGCCAGTATGTATCCGTATTTTCGGGGAACATGAGAGCCAAGGAGCGGATAATCGGTGTACCTTCCGTGGCATAGCTGTAAAAACACGTATAAAGATAAGGCAACAAGCGGTAGCGTTCTTCGATAGCATGCCTCACTATTGTTTCCGTTTTTTCCCCGAAACACCATGGTTCCTGTCCCCCGAATTCCCCGTTATTATGATTTCTGAAAAAGGGGTGAAAGGCAGCCATTTGCATCCATCGGCAGAAAAGTTCAGGTGTGGGACGTCCCAGAAAACCACCTGTATCTGCACCGCAAAAAGATATACCGCTTGCGGAGAGACGCTGGACCATAAGATTAGCCATCTTAAGATTTTCCCAATCAGAGAAATTATCACCTGTCCACGTAGCTGCCCAGCGTTGTAAACCGGCAAATCCGGAACGAGAAAGGACAAAAGGACGACGCGAGGGAGCACTTTTTTCCATCCCCAACCACGTAGCATGTGCCATGCATTGTCCGTATATATTGTGAGCTTTAAGGTGCGAACAGGCAAATCCATCGTAAGCATGACGCGTGTCATCCGGAAAAGTTTTATCCGGGAAGATGACCGGCTCGTTCATATCCGTCCATATACCGCGTACACCGTATTCTCCGACTTCACGATGGAAGAGGTCCGCCCACCAACTACGGGTGGTGGGACTCGTAAAGTCCGGGAAGGTACATAGCCCGGGCCACACCTCCGCTTCTAACAAAGCACCGTCATGCCGCCGGCAAAAAACATTTTTTTCGAGACCGCTACGCCAGACATAATTATCCGGATTGATTTTGATACCCGGGTCGACGATAGTAACAACTTTGAAACCTCGGTCACTGAGGTTACGCACCATGTCAGGCGGATTGGGGAAACGGGTACGGTCCCACGTGAAAGATTGGTACTCCTTCATGTGGTGTATATCCAGATGGATAGCATCGCAGGGTATACGCCGGGTACGAAATTCATTTGCGAGGTCCGTCACATCTTTTTCCGGATAATAACTCCATTTACTTTGGTGGTAGCCGAGAGTCCAGAGCGGCGGGAGATGCGGTAAACCTGTGAGACGGGTGTAAAGTCGCACGGTATCCAAGGCATCTACGCCGCAAATAAAATAGTAATCCATAATTCCGCCGTCGGCTCCGAAGAGTATACGGTCTTTGCGTTCTTTGCCGAAGTCGAAGTAGGAACGCATCGTGTTATCGAAAAAGATGCCGTACTGAGTACCTTGATTCAGGCAAAGGAAAAAGGGAATATTTTTGTAAAGCGGGTCACTATCCGGAGTAAATTTGTAATGATCGGCTCCCCACATTTCAAAGCGCATACCTCTCATGTTTAAGGCACAAGGCTTATCCCCTAAACCGAAAAAATGAGCTTCGGGGGGCATTTGCTTGAGCATCCACACGAGTTCATCTCCGGTGCGTTCCTGCGTACGGTGTCCCATACCTTCCGCATCGGCGCATAGCAGACGTTCACTCTCCGTATCGTAAAATTCCAGTCCGCCGTCCTCTTTGCGTACCCGGAGTTTCAGACGAGCCGTGCGTAATACCAAAGCATTATCTTCTTCACTCTCCTCTATTTGTACCCGACTCGGCCTGTATTCCGGACTAACTCCGTAGCTCGGTATATTTTCAAAAACCACACCGGTAACATATCGACAACGGACAAGACCATCTTCCAAAAAAACCAGACGCAAACGTGCGACCGGGAGCTCAAGCTCCAGCGTACACGTGTCCACCCATTCACTTTTCCATTCACTCCCCATTCTAAAACAGAGTATGTATAATTAACCCGGAGGCCATTGCATACTGCGACCGCCGATAATGTGGATATGCAGGTGCGGCACCGTTTGCCCGCCATCCGCTCCGGTGTTGATAACAGCTCGGTACCCACCCTCAGCAAGTCCCTCCGCACGCGCTATTTCACCTACCTTGAACATGAGGTGCGCCAGCAACGCAGCATCATCCGCCTGCGCCGCATCTAACCTCGGTAACGCCTTACGCGGCACAAGCAGAATATGCACAGGTGCTACGGGGGATATATCCCGAAAAGCCACACACTGTTCATCCTCGTATACCAACTGCGCCGGTATCTCCTTGTCAGCTATCTTCTGAAAAAGCGTTTTTTCCATCGCAACTCTTTTTTACCACTCCCCGTGCCATTGCGCAATCTCTTTTTACCATTCCCGAGTAAAATTCCACACCCGCCCCAATGAAATTAATAGTTTAGCACGGAATGCTGATTCTGTCGCAGGTAAACACGGCGAGAGCAGCAACTTCAGATGTTCAGCACTTCAATCCATTCAGCTGCGGAGCGGAAGCGTTGTTCGACAGGGAGCATGATGGATTTATCGATACTATTTAAAAGACGCATATCGTACACATTTTTTAAGGCATCGCGACTCGATAAGAAATCGACAGTATCATACGTCATACGGATTTTAGCATCCGGCAAGCATTCACCGGTGAGGATATAGAATATGGTAGCGCCGAAGGCGTAAAGGTCAGTCCAAGGTCCCATATTACCATCAGTAGACCCCTGTTCCGGTGGACTGAAACCGAGTGATTCGACTACCCCCGACTCAGCATCCCCGTATTCTTCACGCGCGGCTCCGAAATCTATTAACCTAGGTAAACCTTGGCAGGTGATAAGGATATTATCCGGTTTAATATCGCGGTGAAGCACTTCACGGCGGTGCAAATGATCGAGAGCATCGAGCACGCGCACCATCATGCCTATGAGAGCATCCTGCGGAATGGTTTGCCCATGCCGAGTATAATCATTCGCGACATCCGCAAGAGATTTACCGTCAATAAATTCTGTCACATAGTATGAAGTTTGGTGAGCGTGAAAGAAAGTATAAACTTTAGCGATGTACGGGTGATCGAGGGAAGCAAGTAGGCGAGCTTCACGTAGGAAATTGTTGTGAGCCCAGTCAAAGGTATCCCGCCCTTCCGGTGAATGCAGAACCACATCCAATGTTTTACCCTGACGATGGCAAAGTGTATCCGGAAAATTTTCTTTTAAGACGACGCGGCGCTCTAAGACACGCTCTTCTGCCAAGTAAGTGACACCGAAACCACCGGCACCGAGTGAGCGAATAATTCGGTAGCCATGGAGTAGGTGACCGTCTGGGAGTTCTTTAGGCGCTACCTCACACTCTATCACATCTCCCTGTACGGAATCATTTTCCGGTGGGGAAGATTGAATATCATTGAGGATATTACTCAGAAAACTACCTGTGGGAGACATAAATATGAAGCAGGAGAGACTAGGCGGAGACTGCGCGGATAGCTTGGTCCATGAGGTTAGCGGCTTTGAGACCACTGAGCAGCATGCCGCCGAAGATAGGTCCCATACGGAAACTACCGCTTACGCCATTGGCTGCCATGCCGGATACGTAAAGCCCCGGGTATATCTCTTTTGTATTATCAAGGGTAGAACGTTCACCTTCAGCGGCATCCATACTCATTTCACCGATCACGCCGCCGGTAGATGTATCGAGGGATACCCCATTTTTGCGAGCTACCGTACGAGCGACTTCGCAATCATGTCCGGTAGCATCCAGCACCACTTTCGCGGTAAAAGTAAGTGGGTCGACATGCATTTTTTGGAGAAGAACAGGCGTCCAATTTACGACCACACCCGCTACACGTCCTTGTTTGTAAACGACATCTTCCACGGAATAGCAATTAAAGACGAGGGCACCGGCTTCCGTAGCGCGGTAAAGTAGACCGGCGGTAGCATGCACGGAATCGAGAAGGAAGGTGCCTTCCGTATGTTCCCGGTATTGCAACTTTAACTCCTGCAAAATCGGTAGAGCCTCTTCTTGAACTACAATTTCATTGAACATCATGGCACCACCCCACATACCGCCACCGGGTGCTAATTTGCGGTCCAAAAGTGCTACTTTGTGCCCGGCTTTGGCGAGATAATAAGCGGCTACAATACCGGAAGGTCCACCGCCTACAACCGCCGCATCCAACTGTAATGAACGGTTGATTTTATCGAAATATGCCTGAACAATACCACGTGTAATAAGAGTTTCCATGCCAACTATAGTAACCTACTTATACGCGTATGTCAAGCTTGACAAATGAGCAAACTTTGCGCATAATAAGGCACGAGATGTTGGAGTTATTTGACACATACACACGGACGAAGCGGGTAATTGAACCGGAAGACGGGAAAATTTTACGTTTTTACTGTTGCGGGCCTACTGTGTACGCGGCGGCGCACATCGGCAACTTTCGTACCTTTGTTGTACAGGATGTTTTCCGACGTGTCGCGGAACTTTCCGGGCTACGTACCAAGCATGTACGAAATATTACTGACGTAGACGATAAGACGATACGGAATTCACGTGCTCAGGGTGTACCGCTTTCGGAGTATACGGCGAAGTGGACGGAGAAGTTTCACGAAGATTGTCGGGAGTTAAATTGTTTACCCCCGCATGTAGAACCGAAAGCCGCGTCTCATATCGCCGAGCAAATTGAAATAGTTAAGCGACTCATCGACAACGGACACGCCTACCTCAGCCCCGATGGCTCAGTCTATTTTTGTATTTCATCGTACTCCGACTACGGGAAGTTAACGCATCTCGATGAACAAACACTCGCTTTAGGAAAAACAGCCCGGACACGAGCGGATACCGATGAATACACCAAGGAAAGCGTGGCGGATTTTGTGCTATGGAAAGCGCGGCGACCGGAAGATGGAGAAAATTACTGGGAATCGCCGTGGGGGGAGGGACGTCCCGGGTGGCATTTAGAATGCTCTGCCATGAGTCACAAATATTTAGGTGATACATTTGATTTGCATTCCGGTGGGGTTGACCTCATTTTTCCGCATCACGAAAATGAGATAGCGCAGAGTCGATGCGCCTGCGGAGGAAAGTTTGCGAGGCATTGGTTTCACGTAACTCACCTGCTGGTGGACGGAGCTAAAATGAGCAAGAGCTTAGGCAATATGTATACATTGGATGAGTTAAAAGCTCTTGGGCACAGTCCTGCCGCTCTGCGTTACGTGCTTGCCGGTGCCTATTATCGACGTCCACTGAACTTTACGTTGGGAGGTATGAAAGACGCAGCGGCTGCTTTGCGAAAGTTGAGCAGAGCGGATGCGGCTTTGGCGGAAAAAGCCGAGGAAAAGGAAGCGCCGAGTTACCGCGATTTAGTAAAAAATCCTCCGGATCTCGGAGTATTTACCCCCGCACGGAATAGTTTGTCAGATGACCTAAATACGCCGGAAGCCTTGGGACACGTCTTCAGTGCCCTGCACGCTCTTAAAATCGACACCCTCAGTCCGGCGGAAGCGCATAACGTACGACGTGCCTTTCGTTTTATCACGGAAGCCCTCGGGCTTATTCTGCCGGCGTGGGAAGACGCGCAGCCGGAAGCCCCGGATGAAGTAAAGCAGCTGGCGGAAGAGCGTTGGCAGGCGCGCGCGGCTAAAGACTGGGCAAAGGCGGATGCCCTGCGGACACGTCTGACCGAGCTCGGTTGGGGAATGGAAGACGGACGTGATACTTACCGACTCGTTAAACATTAATCACCTATGGAACAAGAATTAACCCTGTTAGGCAAACACAGAGAGTTTTATCGTTCGCCGGATGAAGCAAAATTAGAGACATTTCCGAATCGGAGTCCGCATCGCCGGTATGTCGTTACGCTTGAAACGGATGAATTGACATCGCTGTGTCCCGTGACCGGACAACCGGATAGTTGTACATTGACTATCAGTTACATACCGGCGGAGCGTGTCGTGGAAACAAAGAGTCTGAAGTACTACCTCGTCTCCTTTCGTAATTACCCTGCTTTCAACGAACAAGTAGTGAATCGTATACTCGATGACCTCACGGCGGTCGTGCAACCGCACTGGATGCGTGTGACGGGACGTTTCGGCGCACGCGGCGGTATACGTCTTACGACTACGGCGGAGTACCTTCCGGAAAATCGTCCCGTCTGAGTTAATTTTATGAAGTGCCTTGTTCTGCTTTCCGGTGGTGTAGATTCCGTTACCGCACTGCACTGGGCGCGTAAGGAGCATGAACCCATCGCCGCGCTTTCTTTTAATTACGGCAGTAACCATGCTGCCCGTGAGCTCGCGTGCGCCGCCTACCAAGCACAGGCTTTAGGTATCCCCCACCGCACGATAGATATTTCATCTCTCGCGCCGCATCTGAGCAGTGCCTTGCTCAGCGGGGCGCAGGCTGTGCCGGTCGGAGTTTATACTGAGCAGAATATGCGAGCCACGGTAGTACCCTTCCGCAACGGTATTTTCCTTGCTATAGCCGCCGGCATAGCGGAAAGCTGCGGGGCGCAGGCTGTCGTGATAGCTGCTCACGCCGGTGACCACGCGCTTTACCCGGATTGCCGAGAAGACTTTATGCGAGCCACGGAGCAGGCTATGCAGACGGGTAGTTACGCCGGATTAAAGCTTTTACGACCTTTTATCTCGATGAATAAGGCTCAGATAGTGGCTCTGGGACACGAGCTCCGGGTGGATTTTGCCCGTACATACTCGTGTTACTGCGGGCGCGAAAAGCATTGCGGGCAATGCGGTACATGTCGGGAGCGTCGAGAGTCATTTATCGTCGCCGGAGTACCGGACCCAACCCTTTACGAATCTTAGTACTTATGCCGAGTGTTTATATAAAAACGTACGGGTGCCAAATGAATGAACGTGACTCGGAACAGGTTGCCGCTATGTTCCTTGCCGCCGGTTATTCCCGCGCTACTACCGAGGGCGACGCAGATGTTATACTCATCAACACGTGCTCGGTACGAGAGAAAGCGGAGCTGAAGGCTTTGGGGAAGATGGGGCTTCTGTGTTCGCGGACGACGGAGCGTCCGTGGGTGGTATTCGGTTTTATGGGGTGCATGGTGCAAAATAAAGCTGCCGAGCTCTTTAAGCTTATTCCGCGTCTGGATGTAGTGACCGGTACGCATCGCTACCACCGTGTATTTACTCTGTGCGATTCTTTGCTGCGTGAGCGTCTCGCGTTTCCCTCCCCCTCCCCGCGCCGCCGCGGTGCCCACATCTGCGAAACGGAGGATGTACCGGATGCCCATAATCGCATCTGCGACCACCTGCCCGTGAATTCCTCCTGCTCGGCTTTTGTATCCATCATGCAGGGGTGCGAGATGCACTGTTCGTACTGCATTGTGCCGTTTACACGCGGGGAAGAACGCAGCAGACCGGCAGCGGATATACTCGATGAAATCCGACGTTTGACGGACCGCGGGGTCAAAGAAGTAACCCTGCTCGGGCAAATTGTCAACCGCTACGGACGCGACGAGCCGGTGATCGACGGTCGCGGTGCTTTCGTTCGGCTGCTGGAAGCCGTGCACGAGATAGCCGGTCTGGAGCGTATCCGTTTCACTTCACCGCATCCTATCGGTTTCAGGGAGGACTTAGTGCGTGCTTTTTCCTACCTACCTAAGCTCTGTAGCCATATCCATTTCCCTATGCAAAGCGGGAGCGACCGTATCCTGAAGTTGATGCGGCGTCCGTACCGTCAGGAAAAATATATTGAATTATGCGAAGCTATGCGAGGCGCTCGCCCTGACCTCGCTATCACTACGGATATTATCGTAGGATTTCCCGGGGAAACTCACGAGGATTATCTCCTGACTAAAGCCGCTGTGGAGCGGGTGCGTTTCGATAACGCATTCATCTTTCAATACTCGCCGCGTCCGGGTACACCGGCAGCTGATATGCCCGACCAAGTCAGCCTGCGCGAAAAAGAAGAACGAAATCATGATCTGCTCGAAACGGTAAACCGTATTGCGGTCGCCCGTAACCAAGCACTCGTGGGTACACAACAAATTATTTTAGTAGACGGCCCGAGTAAGTCTAATCCTAATCGTCTACAGGGTCGTACATCCCAAAATAAACCTGTCATCATCGAGAAAGGAGATGTCGCCGTAGGCAGCCTAATCCCGGTAACCATACGCGAATGCACCGGATTTACCCTGTACGGATGAACC
>CAZJIH010000085.1:0-9613 GCA_964545935.1 uncultured Akkermansia sp.
CATTATTCTTCAATCAAAAATCTAAAATCAAAAATCAAAAATGCGGAGGGGGGGAAGGCGTGGCGGGCATTGGGGCGGGGTGGCAGGACTGCGGTTCAGATGCTCCATCGGATAGCCGAGGAGAAAGTCCAGCCGTTATAACAATCTGAACCGGAGGAACGCGCGGTAGTATACTCAGCTCCGAGCATCCACTTTACCGCGTTTTTATCTTTTGCGGAAAGGTAAAAATCCGCTCCGACATAGAATGTATTGATACTATCCGCCCAACTAGGAGCGAATGACTGCGTACAAATATAGCGATCGGCGGAAAGTTTACAGGCATTGTGCCCGGTCATGCCGGTATATCGGAAAATGAGATCGATGTGAGGGGACAGAGCGTACATCGGTTGGAATTGGATACCGATATTATTAGTACCCTTCCCGGTTTGTTGTTCGAAGGCAGCGACAAGGTTAGTAAGCAATGTGAAGCGATTGTGTTTCCACTCATACCCCAGTGAGACAGCGTCCTGAAACCCCAAGCCGTAATAATTCGCTCCCGGGACATGTTTACCGTGGTAGGCATTATCGAAGTCATGCAGGTATTGCGCGGAAAGCATTTGATAACTACTTTCCGATTCGGCAAACTTATGTGAAGCCCCGAGGATAACAAAACAGCGGTCTTCCCACCCGAATTCGCCTTTCACGCCTCGTCCGTCCCGGTATACATCCCCATGAGTAAGATTTTTACTCGCACTCGCCCGATCATTAGCCATCAGCTGAACATATAATTTATCCGCCTTTGTCGGCGCGTAAGTCACATCAACCCCCCAATTCGAATCCTGTGCGAATTGATTCGAAATGAGCGAGCGTTCGATACAGGGAATAGCCGAACTGAGCGTAGAATAATCTGTTGTAAAAAGTGACTTAATTTTACCGGTTTGCACACTCAATCCTTTTACCCCAAAGGCATTATTTTTTTTCAACCAGATTTCGAATAAACTCGTGTAACTGAAATTACGCTTGGTATGACCGGCGGAAAATGTCTCCCTTTCCGGCAAACCACCCACACGTAACCACGTGCGAAATGTTGTATCACCGGAAAAATCGGTAGTCAGTCCCACCCAGGAACGACGAAATTCCTGATTAACGGGTGAAGCCCCGGATTTTAACCACGAACCGTTACTACCATTCGGCTGAACACACGCCACCTGAAATTGTTCCAACCACGATACCTTAACTTTTCGTATCATCCCCTCCGGCGATTCGTACAGCACAAATCCCTTCTTGGTAGCAGCCACCAACCTATCCGCGCCCGTCATTGCGGCGTCAGTCCGAAGAGTCCCTACATCCGCTGCCTGCGTCGCTGCGCACGCGGCAATCATCGTACATAAAATCGTATAACTTTTCATCTCTATCAATCAGTGAAGTTTAGAAAAGAGGGTTTGCGCGTCGAGTACACTCATGTAAGTCTTGTAATCGAGCCCGGCATCCACTATGTAATGTGTCAGAAGTCGCTTCACTACTGCAAGTAATTTTGCCGCTTCCCAAGGTTTTTCCACATAATTATCGACCTGTCCTTCATTGATCGCGTTGATGGTATCGGCATGAGTCGCCTGCCCCGTCAACAATACCTTACGTGTATGCCGAAAACGGCGATCTCCGGCAATTTTTCCGAGCAGCCCCGTACCGCTTTCCCCGGGCATCACCTGATCCGATATAACAACAGCTACGTGCCCCCCCTCCTCGTCTATCTGTTCGATTAAACGCATACAATCGGCTGTACCGGAAGCGTCTTCTACTCGGATGAGCGGTGCCAGCGGGCGGAGGTCACGCATAACGGAATCCAGCACTTCCGGCTGGTCATCTACGCATATTATATAAATTTTATCCATGGATTTGAGTTGTTGGTAAGTTAATAGTAAAAGTGGTAGAGGGAATGGAACTGTGAAGTTCGATGGTACCGCCGTAGCTGTCAACTATTCGTCGCACGATGGCAAGTCCGAGTCCTAACCCGAAATCTAACCCCAGCTTTTTAGTCGTAAAACTCGGACGAAATATTTTATCGCGTAGTTCCTCAGGGATAGGTGGCCCATTGTTAGAAATACTCACCGCGACGTAATCGGTCGGTAACAATTTTAAGCCGTCGGCATGGAGGCGCTTGGTTGTTACGTGTAATTTCGGCTTCGTGGTTTCGGCGTGTTCCATAGCATCGCAGGCATTTTTTATGATATTAGTCCACAGTTGTACGAGCTCGGTCACATCCGCGTGAATACCGGGTAATTCCCCGAATTCGGTCTCCACATCTATCGACTTTACCCGATTGTACAGTAAACTGAGGGCATCTCGTACCGATTGATTGACGTCTACCCCATCCGTCCGTGAATTCGTACCACCTCCTAACATCTTGACCGCGCGGACGATACCCGCTGCGTGTCGAGCCGCCGTCTGTAAATCGCGTAGGTCATGCCCGAGTTCCCAAAAACGATAATTTCGCTGTACAGCTGTCACAAATTTTGTACCGCCTCGTTGTTTAACTTCATCCGCATTCCGCGCGACATGCGCCAACACTTTAGCCGCATCCTGCGATAAATCGAAGCGGTGCTCAAACTCACGGGCGCGTCCGCGCAATTCGGCAGCCGTTACAAAGGCACCTTCGTCCAGCCCTAAACGAAATAAATCCGCCGCACTCGCTTCACCGGTACGGAGAAATTCTGCGATGTTCTGTGCTACAAAGTCCGCCCTTCGTTCGATAACCCCTACGGCATTATTGAGTTCATGGGCTATACCCGCTGAAAGTTGTGCCAAAGTAGACGCCATTTCAGCCCGTTGCAATAACCTCACCGCCTCCTCTTTCTCGGAAACATGGGTAAATATCCGGTAATTTCGTGCTGCGAGCTCGTGTACCAATACCGGTATAAATTGCTGCTCGAGTGTGCCGTATTTTTCAGGTTCCACCGCCTCCGTGTCCTCGTCGATGTACGCTACCTCCGCGTCTTCCAGCGCGACGATGAAGTAACTGCTGTGGTACGAACGCGAGAAAAACGATTGCACGCATACATACGATCTCGGTTCAGCGCGGAAGACTTCCTGACCGCGTACTTGAGTTTCTCCGGGTAACTCACTGCCTTCTATGTGTTCCGAACGCCGGTACGCGACAAATGTTCCCCGCAACACCAAAAATACACGGTGGCATTCTTCATCCTGCCGCACCAAGACGCCTCCGGCGGGAACTGCCAGTATCCTGTCCGGGTCTGTAAAATAGACCCGGTTCACCCGCTTAAGGGGTTTCATGATATGGTCGGGTAGCGTTATCATCTATTTTTTACGCGGCAAAGAACCCTATGGCTTGCAGGAAGTACATCAGAGTGAAAGTGAGGGTAAGTCCTAAAAGGCAGAGTATAGTTCCGGAGATAGCCATCCCCTTCTGCTCAACCAAACCGGTAGCATACGCGAGGGCATTCGGCGGAGTCGATATCGGCAGAGCCATCCCCAGCGAAGAAGCAAAAGCTATCGAACAAAGCAGACCGACAGCCCCGGCATTATCCATGCTACCGGACTGTACCATAGCTCCGGCAACACCGGCAAGTATGGGCATCAGCAGCGACGCGGTCGCCGTGTGGCTCATAAAGGTAGCCATGAACAAACAGATAAACCCGGCTCCGATCATCAGTACCGTCGGATTCCATGTCCCGAACGGTATGGCGTCTATCATATCCTTGGCAAGTCCGGTCTCCTGCAGAGCGACCCCAAGGGCAAATCCACCGGCTACCAACCATAGTACATCCCAACTCATAGCACGTAAGTCTTCCTTGGTAATGACCCGTGTGGCAGCAAATACAGCAATGGGAATGATGGCGATGGTGTTAGAATCCAAACCGAGTTTGAGGATGTCGCTGAAGCACCACAAGCCTATCGTTACGGCAAACGTAGCATACACGATGATCGCCTTCGGGGTCTTGAGGAATTTACCCCCGACTTTTAACGTAAGTTCTTTCTGCTGTGTAGGGAACATCTTGACTAATATGAACCAGCCTACCAACAGCATAACAATTACAAACGGCACACCGAACAACATCCATTTCCCGAAAGTTATCGTCAGTCCCATATCCTGCATCGCTTTAAGCGCTATGGCATTCGGCGGGGTGCCGATGGGTGTGCCGATGCCCCCGATATTCGCCGCTATCGGTATGCAGAGCGCAAACGCCGCGCGTCCCCGGTCTTCCGGTCCGAACAGCGCCAGCACAGGTGTCAATATAGCCAACATCATAGCCGCTGTTGCGGTGTTGCTCATGAACATACTGAACAGAGCCGTCACTACCATGAGCCCTAACATCACATATTTCGGGTCTTTTCCGAAGGGTTTGAGCAGTACCTTTGCCAAATTTATATCCAGTCGGTATTTTGTGGCTGCCGCCGCTAGGAAGAATCCGCCTAAGAAAAGGATAATTATCGGGTCGGCAAAAGTTGCCATCGTGCTCTTTTGCTGCATGACATTGATGAATTTCAGCGCGTGAATCCGCTCGGTAATCCCCGTATCATACAAACGATGGTGCGCTTCTCTTAATTGCTTTGCGGCTGCCGCGTTTCCCTGACTTTCCGCCTTTTCGCTGTAATCCATGATTTGGTAACCGAGGGTCATGCGTACCTCCTGCTCATTGAGCATTGCCTTCTTCTTGAGTCGCTCATTGATGCTTTTCTGCAGGTCTTCTATCGTTTGCTCGGTCACCGCACCTCCCCCACCGACAGCTTCCTGTACTATGGCATTTACTTCTACTTTATCATACCGTTCCGGTCGCAGAAATGTCAACGCCTGATTCGATATCCCCAACAACGCGATGGCTATTACCAGCGTCGAAGTCGTCCAAATGGGTATCGGTTCCAGTATCCACATCAATGCCGCAAATACAAACAATGATACCACCCGCGCCTGCACCGCATTGATCGGTACACCCAACGCCTCAAACGGTATCATTAACATCAATAAACTTATCACCGCTACAACGGCGATCTTCAGGAGACTCTTCCGATTCGTTGTCATAATTTTTTTGAAATCCTGCTGTTATATGCGACACTGCCCTGTCCTTTTCCGCAGTTCAATGCCTCATCCGCACACAAGAATACACCCATACCCGACACTATGCAAGCACAAATGCACGGAGAACCGCTGCTCCTCACACCTGTCCCAACAAAATTTTCGAAAATCGCCGCGTTGTCCATTTCCACGCGTGTTACAGACACTCTGCGTACCAAGGACGCTTCAACATCACGAGCGCATGAGTCTATTCCCCCCGTGTATATGCTGCTTTGCGTTCACTGTTCCCATCTGCGCAACTCCGTTGCGCCAAACTTCTTCACTTCGTTCTTCGTACCTCGCACTTAATCACCCTCGCGTTTTCCTGCATCAAAGTCATCGCACTCTGCAAAGCTCATATCTTTCTTGGGACAGATGTGGCTGCTCCTGCCGCAACCCACCAAAATGCCCTCCGTCCCACTTCCCCGCCGCTTTACGATCTTAGATTTTTGATTGATGATTTTGGGCGTGCTAATATCTCAAATTTACTTGGTATTTGCGGTAAGTTTGTGGTATAGTAATGCCATGCAGGGGAAATTTGCCATAGTGACGTTAGGGTGCGCGAAAAATACGGTCGATTCGGAGGTGATGATAGATCGGCTTTTGGGTGCGGGGTATAGGCAGAGTAAACCGGAGAGAGCGGATATCCTGTTAATCAATACCTGTGCCTTTATTGAGGCTGCGAAGCAGGAAGCCATCGACACCGTTTTTGAGTACGTGCGTGCGCGGGAAGCGGGAAAATCACCGGAGGGTCAACGAATTTTTGTGACCGGATGTTTAGCGCAGAGATACAGTAAAAAGTTGGCGCGTTTGATGCCGGAAGTCGACGCTTTTGTGGGGGTAGATGAAGTCGGCGACATCGTGCGGGTGGTACAAACGATCTCGGAGGGCAAAGGGGAAAAGGTTTACTGCAGCAAAGTCGCGAAGAATGTGCCCGACTACGGAGCCACGCGCTACCGACTCACCCCGAAGCACACCGCTTACGTCAAGATAGCAGAGGGTTGCAATCACGCCTGCGCCTACTGTGCTATTCCGCGTATACGCGGCGCTTACCGAAGCCGCCCTACGGCAAATATTATACGAGAAATCCGGGCACTCACCGAAGGAGGAACGAAAGAAATTAATCTCATAGCCCAGGACACCACATACTACGGGCTCGACCGCGTCGGTAGCGGCGAAACCCTGGCCCGACTCCTGCGAGAAGCCGATAAACTACCCGGCGACTTTTGGCTGCGCGTGCTCTACACCCACCCGGCACATTGGAGCGATGAGCTCATCGCTGCCTTTGCCGAATGCGAAAAAGTGGTCAACTACGCGGATATCCCCCTACAACACATCAGCGACCACATCCTGGAGGAACAGCGGAGGAAAACAGACGGTGCCTACATCCGGCAACTCCTCACCCGCATACGCGCGGCAATACCCGGTATCGGTCTGCGTACTACCTTAATCAGCGGTTTACCCGGCGAAAGTGAACAGGATCATACCGCACTCTGCGACTTTGTACGCGAATTTCGCTTCGAACGGGCGGGTGTTTTCCCTTACTCCCGGGAAGAAGGAACTCTCGCCGCCCGCATGCCCGGACAGGTTCTCCACGCTACAAAAAAACGCCGCGCGAATGAACTCAACATGCTCACAGCAGGGATAGCCGATGAGATAGGACGCGCCTGCGTAGGTCAAAAGGTACGCGTATTGGTTGACGCACCCGGGATAGCACGCGGTCCTTGGGATGCACCGGATGTAGACGGCGCCGTACACGTTGACCCTCAGCTCCCGGTGGGAGAATTCGCGACGGTTGAAATCACCGATTCGATAGCCTACGAACTTTTTGCCGAGACCGCCCCCCGCGCCTGATCTACACATGCGCTACAAACCCGAACAGCGCGAACAAGCAGACTTCCCCGAGAGGGAAGATGCTTCCCGTTACGCGCAGGCACAGCCCAGAGCTCGTCTGCAGACAATTCTCACGGAAGATGACGAGCAGGAACCGCCGGAGCCACCGCGTCCTTCGGTACCATCCGAACCACCTGTCGCCCCGGAACAACCGGAACCCTCACCCACCCCGTCTCCGCCGGATGAAGAAGCCGATATTTTCGGCAGCCCGTTCACGACGCGCGAGTACCCCCGCCGCGATCCGGAACGTAATCCGCTGGACGACTTTCGGCGCCCCCCGAAAAAAGACATGAGCGTATGGCAGGCGCTTTGGCTCATTATCACCCTGCCCTTTCGTTTCATCTACTTTCTCACCCGCGCTCTACCGAAAATCGTTCGCATCCTCATCAGTATCTCCTTTGTGGGTTTCGTGTTTGTCGTTATACTGGTTATCATCTACAGTATCAAAGCCGAACGTTACGATATCACACAGATTCTACGCATGCCGGAGCGTACCATCGTTCTCGACCGTAAAGGCAATGAAATCGGTACCCTTCACGGGGAAAATCGTCGTAGTATCGAAAATATCGATACCGAAGTCCCCCCGTACTTTATACAGGCACTCATCATGCAGGAGGATCGCTCCTTCTGGAAACACAACGGAATCGACCCACGCGGTGTTCTACGCGCCGTCGCTCAGGTTTTCAAACATCACCGTGCTACCCAAGGAGCTTCCACTCTCACCATGCAGCTCGCAAAAAATACCTACAACCACCGCGTGCGTAACATGGACGCCAAATTAACAGAAATGGCTTTGGCACGACGTATCGAATCCGCTTACGATAAAAGAACTATACTCACTTGCTACATCAATCGTGTTTTCTGGGGACATACCTTTTTGGGGCTCAAGCAAGCTGCTAAGGGGTACTTCAACAAACAACCGCGTGAACTTAGCATCGGCGAAGCCGCTCTCCTAGCCGGTATCGTGTGCAGCCCGAACGAATTCTCCCCCCTGCGTAATCCCTCCGCCGCGAAAATTCAACGCGATAAGGTCCTCAAACTTTTGGTCGACAACGGGCATATCACTCGCAATCAATACCATGCGGCACTCGCTGAACAAATTGTTACAAACCGCCCGACTTTGCGAGGTACGGAAAATTACGCTCTCGATTTAATACGCAGCGAAGTGGACCATGTGCTCGATATGCTCGATACCGCGCAACGTCATGTAAAAGAAGATGCTACGTACTCCGGTGGTCTCGTGGTGCGTACCACGCTCGATGTCGATTTGCAGGATGATGTCATGCGGGAACTCGACACGCGTCTGACGAATATGTTTGAAAATCAGCGCCGCTGGCAGCACCAAACTAGGGCTCAGTACCGTGCCGCTATTGCGGGGCTCCCACCGGAGGAAGTCGAAAGAATGCGACCGAAGTATATTCAGGCTGCCTGTGTGATCATCGATAATGCCACCGGAGCTTTACTCGCGGTGGTCGGGGGTCGCGACAGTTCCGAATCCCCACTCAACCGCGCCGTGCAGAGTAGGCGCCAAGTGGGTTCTATCTTCAAGCCGATCGTCTACGCTACTTTCTTCGAACACGGCGGCAGCCCGCAGTCTCTGATTTCCGATGACCGTCTGCGCCCGGGTGAAATAGCAGGTGCGCGTCGTTGGTCTCCGGGTAACTCAGACGGACGTTTCACCGGAGCTCATCCTGCCGGCTGGGGGTTGCTGAAAAGCCGGAATACTATGTCCGTGCGGGTCGGAAACCGCGCAGGTCTCAACAACGTCATCAACACCGCGCTCATGGCCGGCTTCCCGAAAACCGCTAAAAAACCCGGACCGACCATCTATTTGGGTACCTGGGAAGCTTCCCCGCTGGAGGTAGCCTCCGCTTACACCATGTTTGCCAACGGCGGAGTGCGTCCAACGCCTTATATCATCCGCAGTATCACGGACGCGGATGGCCATGTGCTCTGGAGTAACCCCTCCGCCGTGCGCCGTGTGCTCTCCTCTCGTACCTCAAACGCGGTCTCAGCTATCCTTCAGCAAATTACCAAACCGGGCGGTACCGCCGGCGGTATGCAACGCCTCGGATTTACTGCACCCGCAGGCGGCAAAACCGGCACCACCAACGCCTACAAGAATGCGTGGTTCTGCGGATTTACGTCCGACCTTACCGCCGCCGTGTGGGTGGGCTTCGACCGTCCTTCTACCATCGCCGACAAAGCATACGGCGGCACAGTTGCCCTCCCTCTGTGGGTAGGGGTGATGCAATGTGCCGCCGCACGCGGATACAATATGGGTGCCATCCGCACTTCCCCGGCAGGAGTCAGAAAACAAGGTATCCGCCTCTGCCGAGATACGGGCATGATCGCTCACTCCGGCTGCGAATACCAAGGCTCCGCTTACACAGAAACCATGACGGACCTCACTAAACCTCGCCCCCTCTGCACCAAACACGACCCCTTAGCCGATGACGCCGAAGATGACGTCCTCCCCGACGATGACCAAGCCGAAGACCCGGACGACCCCTCACCCATCGAAAATATGCCGGACGAAAATGATTAGCTGAACCACAGTCCCTCCGCAATGCCCACCTCCCCTCCCCATTTTAGATTTTAGATTTTAGATTTTTGATTTGCAAATAATGCGCGCTCCGTTGCGCGTCCCACCGCGGAAACGAGCCCACC
>CAZJIH010000086.1:0-9600 GCA_964545935.1 uncultured Akkermansia sp.
CTACCTTTTTATTTTATCGGGACAGATACAGCGGTTAGTATATATCTCGTTGGTAGCGTTTATTGACCCTCATTTCAGCGAGATAAGCGGCTGCCTGTTCCTCCGAATAGTGACCTTCACGGGTAATAATTCGCAGGAGAGCCTGCTCCACATCCTTTGCCATACGCTTGGCATCTCCGCATACATAGACGACAGCCCCCCGTTGAAGCCATTGCCATATCTCTGCCCCGGCTTCATCCATGATGTTTTGGACATAAATTTTATAAGCTTGATCGCGACTCCACGCGGTACTGAGTTTAAGGACACCGGAATCCACGAGCGGGGCGAGCTCATCCGCGTAGCATCCATCCGTCGCACGATGCGGATTACCGTAAAAGAGCCACATACCGCCGGTTGCATGGTCATGGATACGTTGCTGCCAGAATGCTCGGAACGGCGCGATACCTGTGCCGGGACCCACCATGATAATCGGCGTATTTCCGTCCTCCGGTAAACGAAAACCTTTGTTGCTGTGAACAAATACCCGTACTTTATCACCGGGCTTCACACGGTCCGCTAGATATGTCGAACATACCCCATTCTTCTCCCGTTCCAAATAATAATAACGTACAACCCCTACACACAAACTGACCTGCCCGGGCACGTGATCAGGACTACTCGCGATGGAATACAGACGCGGAGCGAGTTTAGGCAACAAGGCTACCAGTTCATCCCCGCTTGAATAATCCGCTCTTGTCATTGTATCCCGCGCGACATCCAATAAATCCCGCCCCCATAAAAATTCCTGCAGGAGGTCTTTTTCAGCCATTATACCCTCCAATATAGCACTCTCAGCCCGCAAATTCCACTTCTGAAGTGTACTCTTCTTGAGCCCGGTAATATCACGGGATGTAATAAGCGCGTCACGCAGAGAAAGTTTGCTATCTTCCGCAACATTCACCATCTCCGCCCCATCCAACCGCATCTCGGCGAGAAAAGCGTCCACCAAAGCGGGATCATTCTGCGGGATCACCCCAAGCGCGTCCCCGGCTACATATTCTAACCCGGAATCCCCGAGTGATATGTCAACATGTATGGTTTCTTTCGGACTCCCGGGACGCGTTAAACGGCGTACTCCCACAATTTCAGCTGAATACGGATTTTTAATACTGTATGCTTCCATAGTGTCTCAGTTACTGCTTCCCCACTATTTTATCCGATCTAAAAAAAATGTCAAGCAGCAGTCTCGGCTGTAACCACACCTGACCCAAGAAAATTTTGCTCGCTGCCGCAATATCGTTGAAGCACCACCCTGCCGCGGATGTTCGTCGTCTATCCGTACTTTTTTGATTGAGACAAATGCGCACTCCGGCGACGATTAAAAAATTTTAGTCAATCCAATCGGATGGGGGATGAAAATTTGAGGTAAGCGGGTTCCCCGCGACGCGGGGGGGTAGTGCAGGGAGGGTTACCGAAGGCGGTAGCGTTGACGATGAAGCCCGAGGTATTCGGAGCGAGGCGGAGGGGGAGTTGTTCGGCGTCGGAGAGAGTGGAATCCGGTTGAGCCGGATTGACGGAGCAGCGGAAAATGACCCAGCAGAGGTTCCCGGATGCATCCCGATACCAGAGGTGGGGGAAAAAATTCGGCACATCGTGGTAAGCGAGGAGCAAGCCGCCTTCCGCGGAGATACGATTTTGGAATTCAGCGATACACCCCAACAGAATCTCCCAAGCAGAGGGAGGAGGACATGCATCCGGAGTAGGTAATTGCTCAGGACGCACAGATTGTAGTGTACGGGCATCCCAAAGATTCCATGAATCACGCGGTTCCGGCGAAAAGTCACGTTGAGCGGGGAAGATGCAAGGGACCAACGCTTGTTGTTGAGCGAAGGAGATAAAGGCATCGCGGTCCGGCATCGCGTCGGCTATTTTATTAAGGTTACCTCCGCGGTCGGGGTGAACCGGCACTTCCACGGCACGGACAGCAAACACATGCGAAGCGAGGGCAAAAGCAAGATCGCAGTACCCGGGTTCGCAACGTACAAGTTTTACCCAACGGGCGGCACCGGACGGAAAATTCGTAGAATTGGGCGGACAGTACGCGGCATACAGCTTCATACACTCACGTAGGTAACTCGCGGCGTATATTTGCAGGGTGCTCGGTTCTTGGGAGTGTGTGGTGATATGACCGCGCAGGGGATGAAAAATACGCGGAGGGATACGGCACTCTTCATCGCATTCAAAAGAATCGTTGGCGCTCTGCGGTAAAGTTTCGATAGCGGATATTTTTCCGTCGCGCAACGTGACGACCGAGGCACCCACTTTTTGACCGCCGCAGGCAAGCATATAACACGGACGCCGTACACCGTCGTCGCAGAGGATGGTACCTGTATCCCAGCTCATAGACGACCAGCCGTGCTGTTTACGCCAGAGTTGACGACGTTCCCCCATGTAGCGGATAAAAGCGGCGCGGTCGGGAAGTTGAGTACCATTCAGCTTGCTGGAATAAGTGAGATTCGGGTGAGACGCGGCAATAAATTCATCCCATTCATATAAACACACCGCATTGCAGAGAATACGGCAAGCGGCGGCTTCGGTGAGGGAAGGAGACTCCGCCGTATGCGGCACCGGTGGTTCGACTTCTTCATCTATGATAGCATCCGGAGAAGCGTGGAGGTATCCCCGACAGACGATCATATCCCCCGGTTCGACGGAAAAATCCGCGGTTATTTCCGGTCCGACAAACGCGTGTAGGATAACACGTTCCTCTTCCGGTAAGATCCGCAGGGTCCAGTGCTGCACCGGTGTACCGTCCGCATCGGCATTGCCGCATTCGAGTACGCGGGCACTGAGAGTGGTAAACGTGGTAAGCGGGTCCTGAGAAAGAGGGACGAGTTGCTCGGCAGCGGCTGCATCCTCCGTCACCAAACTGAGTGTCCAGCGGTAGCGTCGCCCGATAGGTAATTCCGTCGGCAGAAGGATAGCTTCCAAGCACTCGGCATTCAGGTGAGAACCGGCAGCAGTGCATAACTCGACCATACCGGACTCCGGCGCGTCTTCGAGCAACCCTGTATGGAGTAGGCGGAGCTCGGTATCCGGCGCGTCACCGAAAAAGAAAACAGGTCTCACAAAGTCGAAACGGCGCAGATCGTCTCCCCGGTGTACGAGCATAAAATGAGTCGGCGGGGCACCGGCAAACAGAGCTTGGAAACCGTGATCCGCTTGGGCATGCTCGTTGAAAAGACCGGCAACGGAAAATGCCGGCATTTCACCACGCGTCAATACGTACGGAATCAGCAAATTTTCCGTCTTAAAAAGGGAAGCACCGCCCAACAAAGGAGATAAAGCTAAATCATCCCCCCGAAGTTTACGGGGTAAAAATTGGGCGGACGCGACATCATGGGACAACCACATGCCGCCGCGACGCAGCAACACCGGTCCGAGTAAATAGAGTTTAGCATCGGATGGGGACGCGAAAAAAGAAGCGTAAAAGACGTCCGGTTCAGGCGGGAGCGAGCGGCAACATGTTTCGCTGAGAGGAAGAATACGCATAGGTTCCGCAGCCGGAAGCGGCAGACAGATAAGTACAGGTTGTCCACCGGCAAGCGCGGAAAGCACGAGTTCCCGCTCCGATGTCCCTTCGAAATTGCAGGTACGGACAGCGGCAAACCCCGTGGAAGCCAAACAACGAACAAGTTCCTCGCGGTATGCTTCAAAGAGCCGCGCCGAGCTACTGAGTTCCGTCTCAGCTTGTAGTTCTGCTATCTCGTAGATAGGTGGTGGTTGCGCCATGTTATTGATACGGAGAGGGATAAACAGTTATTGCCCGGGTAGTTAAGTTAATTTGCGCTCTACCATAGCGTACGCGTTGTGATTGTGGATAGATTCAAAATTTTCAGCTTCGACGCGGTACCAACTAAAGGCATTATGCCGTTCTGTAGCCACTGCCACATTGCGTACCAAATCTTCTGCGAAAACCGGATGCTCATAAGCCTGATCGGTTACATATTTTTCGTCCGGTCGCTTTAATAAACTGTACACCGGGCTTGATCCGCAGGTCTCCACTAAATCGATGAGGTCCTCTATCCACACCGGTGCCCCGGAAAAACGCACGGAATAAGTAACGATGCTACGTTGATTATGCGCGCTGTGTTCACTCATCGCCTTTGAACACGGACACAGCGTAGTTAGCGGTACCCGAATGGTAAGTGTGAATTGTCCCGGTACATCACGTTCAGCTTCAATCTCAAAGCGTACATCGTAATTCATCATCCCCGGGATATGGGTAACCGGTGCTTTCTTAAGCCGAAAGAAGGGGAATTCGATTTCGACGTGCGCCCGTTGCGCATTTAATTTTTGCAATAAACGCTCCGGAAGGTGAACAGCCGTATGCACATCCAAATAATTTCGGTGCTCATGCAAAACCTCGATAAAGCGGCTCATGTGTGTTCCTTTGTATTCCTGTGGTAAATCGACCATCAAGGCAACACTTGCCACCGTGGATTGCGTGCGATTTTCTTTATCGGATACCACGATGGGAAAGCGAATGGAGCGTACGCCCACTCGATCCATGGAAATGTGGCGTGTATCCCGTTCATTCTGTGTATCCCGTAATTCCTTCATGGCTTATCCCCCGGTAAAAATATGGAGGAGCTTGCAGTCATTGCATCCTGCAAACTCCTCCAACCATGCAACCAAATGTATCCAACCAAAGATTGTCATCAGGGCAGTAAATTCACTGCCCGAGCTCGCCGTATCTCTCGCGTTATCTTACGATGCATTTTAGCTGACACGCCGGTAACACGTCGCGGTAATATTTTTCCGGTCTCAGATGTAAATTTCGCGAGAAATTCCGGATTGCACATATCTATCGCTCCGGCAGGGATGTCAATCCTCCGATGCGGCATAGACCTATTGCACGTACGAAAACGTATACGGCGTTCAACGCTCTTGAATTCTGTCATCATAGCTTTTTACGGATATTTCGTGTATATTTCTTAAATTTTAACGTATTTCACGGTGAAGGGTACGACGCCTCAGAAAGGGATTGTACTTAATTTTTTCGAGACGACCCGGTGTACGCGGGCTTTTTTTATTGCGTGTTGTAACGTAGCGCGAGGCAGGTTTACCCTCTGCCTTGGCTTCCGTGCATTCTAATGTAATAATTTCTCTCGGCATGTGATGTTGCGTCGTTGTTTCCGGCGCCTATTTTACATCATTCTTCGTCTTCGTCAAGCAAAATTGTTGATTCAATCACTTTTTGTAATCCGGAAAACCCGACATCATCGTTTTCTCTGTTCCGAGAAGGCGAAAATACACCATATTTTTTTTCATATTCTTCTTGGCATTTTACGGTAAGACGGCAGAATGGTTGTACCTGAAGTCGTTTACGAGGAATGGGTTCCAAGGAAATTTCACAGATTCCGTAGGTTCCTTTTTCAATGCGCTCAATCGCAGCATCTATCTCGTACAGCTTCTCGCGATCTTTGTCGAGTCGCAAAATGGTAATATCTCGTTGTTCCGCTTCACTCCCGGCATCTCCGATGTGCTGCCCGGACGAAGAAGCAACATTGGAAGCACCACTGCGGAGGTGTTCTTGGGTTACACTGTGCATATTCGGCAAGAGTTCTTCCCTCATGCGCAGGAGTACTTCTCGTTGTTCCGCCAAAAATTCGTTCCATCCGGGATCCGCGCTCAATGCGGCAAGCGTAGCTTTGATCTTCCGCCTACGCTCCGCTTCATTGCCTAAACTCGTGTTACCGCCCGATCCGGCTGTTCCGCGTGCATTCGTCGGCGTAGTCCTAGTAGACTTCCTTCTCCTTTTTACTTCCTTGTTTTCCGCTGTACTCTCCTCGGTTGAGACCGCTTCTCTCAACCTTCTCCTGCGCGTGGTCTTCTTTTCCCCTTTTTCTGGTTCCCGCGCCGTGGTTTCCTCAGCAGTCGTCTCAGGTGTCTGTTCCGATGCCGCGTTCTTTTTTTTCACAGTAGATGCCTTCCTCGTGAACCTCGCCGGCTTGCTCTGCGTCGCTCCCTCCGTAGTGGGTTCCTCAATCACCCGCTTAGCTGCCCTTCTTTTCCTCGGTACAGCATCCCTTACTGCGGGAGCTTCTGCTTCCGCGTCCGCCCCATTCGCTGCCGTCCTTTTTGCAGCCCTCACCGACCTGCTCTGCGTTACTTCCTCTGTACCAGGTTCATCCATCACTCGCTTAACTTCTCTCCTTCTTTTCCGAAACTGTTTTTCCTTAGCTCCTGTCTCGCTCACTGCTGCATCCGTCGGAATCTCGTTTTCTGTCGTTTTTTTTCTCTTCATAGTCGTGTATTGCTGATTAGGCTATTTATCCAATTGATCTTCTTACCTGATTGCTAGTACCACATTTTTCTCCATTTTTCAAGCTTAAAATTTAATTATGCCCCAATTTTTTCTTTCCTCTCCCACATGCTCGCAAGAAAAAGGATGCATGGTATCCCCGTGCATCCGAATCTCATCGGCGGTACACCGCCGTATGCAGCTTCCTGTACCTTCCCGTTAGCGAATAACTGTTGACTCAGAAGCCACCGGCACCTCCGGTGTCGGCGGAAGTGAGTTGCCAACGGCGGTATATGCCGCAAGACTCATTATAATGGCTATCGTCTTCATATTCGTTCCTTTCTTCTTCTTTACCGCCACTTGGACGGCGCGCCAAATTTTACCTTACTTTTTTTATATGTCAAACCGAAAATCTGATAATTTGGAAATTTTTGGAAATTTTTTTTCAAATAAATGAGCGACCCTTGCACAAAGAACGGAAGTACGATCCAATGCAAATTACTGACAATAGATTAGCATTCAATAAATTACAATGCAACTTCTATGCTCAGCAACAGGCGAACCGCCAAGCACATCCGTCCCGAGAAAATTTGTGATAGCCGCGGCAAAGCTAGGCACTATGCTGTCTTTACGCGGACAATTTGTCACGGGAGCATCGACACCCCGAGAACCTTGAGACATCCTTGAGATACCATCTACGCTGTCTTCCCGTTCTGCTACCCGCGCAACCCTGTCGTACCTAACTGTCTCATTTCGTTCTTCGCACTTAGCATTCCCCTGCACTTCCCTGAAGCCAAGACATCGCTCAACGTCGGATAGTCACTTTCCTCGGGTCGAGCATGGGGCGTGGGTGGTTTCATCATGATCGCCGGGCACGTCGGTACGCACCTTCACCCACGGACACGACTTGTATACGCACGCGCGTTAAACCGTTGTTGTGAAATTTCAGGCGATGGGCTACGGCTGTACTCACATCGATGAGACGACCGGCGATGTACGGACCGCGGTCTGCGATGCGTACCAAACAACTTTCGCCGTTTTCTAGGTTAGTCACTCGCGCCAAGCACGGCAAAGGCAATGTACGATGAGCGGCGTAATATTGATTACTGTAAAGGGGTTGACCGATAGCACCGACAGCTCCGTTTGCTTCGTAGTGAGAGGCAACCCCCACAGCATTGTACCGCAGAGCCTGCTCCACACTCATCGGCACAAACCGCATACCCTTCAGCGTGTAAGGCGACATCTTGTAGCCATTGTATGGTTCGTTCGGTTCCCAAGGCTCACCCTGCAGCTGGCTTCCCTGCTGACACGCCGTCACCATCAGCCCCGTTAGGAGCACCACCGTACACGCTACCTTCCTTTTCATCGTCGTTATTACATGCTCATTCCACCATCGCACACCAACACTTGCCCGGTGATGTATCGGGCTTCATCCGATGCCAAAAACAGGGCACAATTCGCTATATCCTCCGGTCGTCCCATATCTGCCATCGGTATGCTTGCCAATACAGCTTCACGCGCTTTCTCCGGCATGGCTTCCGTCATTTCTGTTGCAATAAACCCGGGGGCAATGGCATTACATGTCACTCGCCGCTTTGCCAATTCCTGAGCTACTGCCTTAGTGAAACCTATCAACCCTGCCTTGGATGCCGCGTAATTTGCTTGTCCGGCATTTCCCCGGAGTCCTACTATCGAGCTCATGTTGATAATACGACCGACCGAACTTTTCATCAACGTGCGCTGCAAAGCTTTTACAAACAGGAAAGCACTCTTCAAATTAGTATCCAGCACAGCATCCCAATCGCCTTCCTTCATCCGCATCGATAGACCATCCCTCGTAATCCCGGCATTATTCACCAAAATATCCACCACCGGATGCTCCGCTAATATTAACTTTACGCAATTTTCCACAGCCGACGCATCAGCCACATCGCAGACAAATGCCGCGCAACTCCCCTCTACTTCAGCATTAATCCGCGCCGCTGCACCTTCACATGATTCAGCATGACGCGCTATCAATACCACCTTCGCACCCTCCTGCGCAAAACGTCTCGCTATGGCATACCCTATCCCGCGACCGGCCCCGGTCACCACCGCTGTCTTTCCTTTAAGTCTGTCCATGCACACCATCATACCGTAATTTTCCCTATCTGTCAAAATCAAAAGCGGTTCACCGTTTCAGTAATTTTTCAGCCTTTAGGTTACCGCCTTGCGCGGCTTTTCTGAGCCATCTGATAGCTTCCGTTTTATTTTTTTCTAAGCCGATACCTCTTAAATAACACTTAGCGAGTTCTAATTGAGCTCTCGGGAAACCCTGTTCAGCCGCTGCCCTCAACCAATAGATTGCTTTTTGAGGGTCTTTGGTTAAGCCGCCCCAACCGTTACCGTAACAGACTCCGAGGGTATATTTAGCGGAGGCGTCATCGGTTTTTTCACGAGCGCCGTGTACTGCGCGGGTGAAGTATTTTTCTGCTTCGGACGGATCGACCTCAACGCCCGAACCGAATTTATAACACATACCGAGGGCGAGTTGAGCGATCGGAAGTTCCTGTTGAGCGGCTTTACGCAGCCAATCTGCAGCTTTAACGGGGTCACGTTGCACACCTATGCCGTCGGAGTAAAACATACCGAGTTCAAATTGAGCTAAGGCATCTCCTTGTTCGGCTGCTTTACTGTACCACTTTACAGCCTCAGTCGTATCTTTTTCCGTACCTAAACCGACATCGTAACAATAAGCGAGGACAAATTGAGCGCGTGCGTCACCGCACTCAGCCACCTTCCGTAATTCGTCATTTCCGGCTATTTCCGGCAGGCAACGTTTAACTCCGTCCGCATCTGATTGTACCACACATTGTCGGAAGGTTCGGTATGCGTCATCATTCAGCGCCTCAACATTCCCGACGAAACACAGGCACACGAATACAGTGAAAGAAAAAAGTTTTTTGAGGGGCATAATTTTTTTTCAATTTTTGAGATAAAACAAGATATTTACGACGGAGACGGTTTAGGTTTACGGACGAAGAGAGTAGCGAGCCAAAGGAGGAGGATACAAACGAGCGGTTGAGCCACGTAAAGTACACCGTGCCATAGGACGCAGAGGAGACCGGGTAAACCGAAAGCCGGCAGAGCCAGAAAACAGATATAAGAACGTTTGAGGAGACTTTCCTGCGATAAAAGCACTGCGCCGAGGTAGAAAGACAGGAACACGCATTCGGTAAAAATCCATCCGTTTGAAAGGAGGGAAACCTGAGCTTCTTCGGCACTCAGATAAAAAGGATGGGCAGCCAACACCTTTATCTGCATCTCATTTAACC
>CAZJIH010000087.1:0-9351 GCA_964545935.1 uncultured Akkermansia sp.
AACCACTTTGATAACAACGCGCGAGCAGTAAAATCGCTTGTTGCTATCAAAACGCGGTTCCGTTATTAACAACGGGGTTTGTTGATAACACCCTGCCATCAACCTCCCTTGATGACAACGAACGCTGCTCTCATTGACAACAAAGCACTTTGATAACAACGCGTAAGCAGTAAAATTGCTTGTTGCTATCAAAACGCGGTTCCGTTATCAACAAAGGAGTTTGTTGATAACGCGCTGCCACCAACACCCTTTGATGACAACGAAAGCTGCTTTCATTGCCAACAAACCACTTTGACGATAACCCTTGCGGTGCGACACAGCTTTGCGTAGCGGGAAAGAATCCCATTGATAACGGGCAATCCACATGAAAAGCCTCGCGATGCGGAATGAAAAAATTAGTTGACATTTTTGGTGATAGGTGTTATCATCAAGCTTATGAACAAGGAACCATACATGCCGGAGGAGTTGCCGACAAACGGGTACAATGCAGCGGATTTTGTCGGTGTGCTCGGTGAAGCAAACAGGATGATTGCACGATTTGACGTGGCTATTCAGGGTATGCTAAACCCGGATATCTTTATCACTCCGCTTGCGACCCAAGAAGCCGTGAGTTCTTCCAACATAGAGGGCACTCAAACTAATGTAGATGATATCTATGATCACGAGGCAGGTGTGAATTTCTCGGACAGAACCGAGGGGGATGTTAGGGAGGTTCTCAACTACAGAAGCGCTCTCAAATTTTCCGCAGAAAATGTACAGGATCGTCCGATCAGTAAGGCTTTAGTACGTGAAATGCACCGCATCCTACTTCAAGGTGTACGTGGTGAGCATCGCACACCGGGTAGCTTTCGCACGGTGCAAAATTGGATAGGTCGCATGGGACACGGCATAGAGGAAGCTATTTACGTACCACCGAATCCCGCTTTCGTGGAAATGCTCATGGACAATTGGCTTGACTACGTGGTGAACTATCGCGAAATTGACCCCCTCGTCCAAGCGGCTATTATGCACGTGCAATTCGAAATGATCCACCCCTTCCTAGATGGCAATGGTCGTATGGGTCGTTTGCTCATACCCCTCTTTTTACATAAAGTCGGAGTGCTGCATCGTCCTTTTTTCTACATGTCCGCATTCTTGGAAGCTAACAGAAGAGAATACTATGCTTGTCTAAATGGTGTACATGAAAACAAGGATTGGGGATGTTGGATTGCATTCTTCCTTCGCGGCATCATCGCGCAGGCAACCGATAACCTAGACCGTATCTCCTCTATAAGCCGGCTTTACGATGAATGCGGTGAAAAATTGCGTGAGATAACCCACTCTGCAAGCTACCCTCTTATCCGCGACGCTATCTTCGAATTGCCGAGTTATACCATGCCGGTAATCTGCCGACGCATCCGAGAAAAATCGCCTAATTGCAAAGAATCTACACTGCGACATCTTATGCACCTCGTTGCTGAAAGCGGTCTCGTTTCTCGCTCTCGTAAGAGCTCTGGTCGTAAACCCGCTCTCTTTCGTTTTACCCCCCTCTACGATATCATGCGCTCTAATATATAAAACCGGCACCGGTACGCACCTTGACAACAAAAGCAGCCCGCATTGACAACAAGCCGCCTTGATGACAACGTGCGAGTACCAAAACAGCTTGTTGCTATCAAACCGCAGCTCCGTTATCAAGAACGGTGTTTTTGATAACGCGCCCTCATCCCCCCTGATGACAACGAAAGCCACTTGTGAAAACATCCCATACAAACATGATGGGTGAACAATTTCGATGTGGGGGAAATTTTATGCTTGTCAAGTGGGGGTAGATTATGGTAACATGTGCGGCAAACGATATGGTAGATACAACGTTAAGGAAGTATGAATTTGAAGATGGGCTATGGATACGGTGCAATAGTCGCGGAACGTTCCTCAATAGCTCGACGCTGAAGGACGTGGCGGAGGAATATCTCCGGCGGGGTGGTACGCGTGTGGTGATCGATTTAGAGCTATGTCCCGGCGTTGATTCAACATTTATGGGGACAATGGCATGGGTAGCAAAGCATTGCACGGCACGGGGGGGGAGTACGGAGGTAGTCGGAGCGACGGAGCGTGCGCGAAGCGCTATGGAATGCTTAGGACTGGACATGATGGTAGAAATTGATTCACCTACGGCGGCTTGGCGGGCAAATTTGGCAGAGCGACGGGAAATACTCAATAAACAGGAACCGGTAAAAATAGAGGAGAAGAACTCAACGGGCGAAGAACACCGTACAAAACACGTATTAAATGCTCACAATACACTACGTTCAATGAATAGTAAGAACGAAGAGACCTTCGGTTATGTATGTGAGGCATTGGAAGAAGATTTAAGACGTCGGGGAAAAAACGGGAGCAAAGAGAGTGGGGAAGACGATGAAAAATAATGCGGAAAGTGCAGCGCAGATGTACAGGGAATTATTGCAGGCAGTGGCGGATGCGTGTGATTTATCAGTCGGTGAAGAAAAACTATCTGAGGAAGCCATACCGGAACTGAGCGAAACGGAAGTTCAGGGTCTGTGGATCAGCGGCATTTTCGGAAATGAATGGGAAAGTGAACGCCACGGACACGTACGTATCCTCGATTTCGGTGAATGGAACCGCGGCGCAGGTCCGGATTTTCTGTATGCGGAAGCGGAAATTAACGGACGGCGAGTACGCGGAGATGTCGAGATTGACCCCCATGCGCAGGATTGGGAAGGACACGGACACGGTGCAAACGCTCATTTTAACAACGTTGTACTACACGTGGTGCTTGCGAAACCTCCGCCGGGTTGGTATACCCGAAATGCCATGCATCTGGAAATACCTATCATCTTTTTAACCCCGGAAAAAATACGTGAAGCACTGGATATCAAACAATCCGTATTGGAGGAGCTTTACGGAAAAGGGGGATGGGAAGGACGCACCGAGTTGTGCGCCAAGCCGTTGGCGGAGATGGGGGTAGAACAAATTGAGGCACTCCTGTTGTCGGCGGCTGCGTACAGACGGGAAAACAAGCGGCGTGCTTTTCGGCGCAAAACTGTGGTACTCGGCGAAGAACAGGCATGTTATGAAGCGTGGGCAGAGTGTCTCGGATACAGTGCCAACAAAGAAACAATGGTTTTACTTGCGCGGCGTGCCCCTTTACGACGCTTGAAAGGCGTGGATGCTGAAGCTGTGCTGCTCGGTACGGCGGGATTTTTGACACCGACACTACCGGCACGAGCGGAGGAAGAAGCGCGTGCCTACCATCGCCGTGTGTGGGATGCTTGGTGGAAACTCAAGGAAGATTTTGCGCTTGAGGGGCGGCGATGTCCGGATTGGCAATATGCCGGGATACGACCGCTGAATCACCCGCATCGCAGAGTAGCGGCACTGGCAGTAAGCGCGCAGCACTGGGAAGATATACAACCGAGACTCTGCGCCGCACGCGCACGTGAACTCCGAGAACTCTTTTCTTCGCTGAAGCATCCCTTCTGGGATCGCCACTGCACAATGACATCCGCCGCCTTAAAAAAGTCGTGTGCCATCATCGGGGAAGAACGAATCAAAGATTTTTTGTGCAATCATGTGTACACGGCGGACGACAGTTGCGAGGCATGGGAAGCATACAAGCGGCTTACGCATCCGGGGATGCCCGCACGTGTAGCCCGAATTGCCGAGAATCTTTTCGGGGAAAGGGACGACCTGAAGGGGCTTCTGCGACGTGAATTTGCCTGCCAAGCATTGCTTCAAATCGGGAACGATTTTTGTCGTTCGGATACCTGTGAAAATTGTCTCTTTCCTATTCAGATAAAAAAGTTTAAGCTATAGGAATATCGTGGAGAATAAGGCGACTGACTTTTTGTTTGAAGATGGGTTTAAGGAGCTGCTTAAAAGCGTATCGCGCACCTTTTATCTATCGATCAAGTGGTTACCCGAAGCTATGCGACCGGGCATAGCCGTAGCCTACCTACTCGCGCGCGCAACGGATAGCGCCGCAGACGCGAAAGGACTTTCGCACCGGCAGCGTACGCAGGCTTTGCAAACCATGCAGGAGGCCGTGTTAAGCGGGAGTAGCTGTCATCTCCCGCCGGAACTCTGTGCAGCGGCGGATACTCCGGCAGAGTCTGTGCTCCTTCAGCGTTTTGATGAAATTCTGCGTACCATGCGGACTCTTCCGTCGGAGCAGGTATCTCTCGTACAGGATGTGCTTTCCCTGATTATTCAGGGGCAAATGTGGGATATCTCTTTCTTTGAGGAGCATTCCCGCGTACTTTCCGACGAACAAACCCGACTCTACATCTACCGAGTGGCAGGTTGTGCGGGACGTTTCTGGACTCGTCTCGGTCGGCTTACCCTCGGGGATACCTTTTGCTCTGCCGAGCAGGTCGATTCCCTCGAACAGGCAGCTACGCGCTACGGATGCGGTCTCCAACTCGTTAATATCCTGCGTGACCGAGAGGAGGACATCTCACAACGCGGCAGAGATTACCTTTGCAGTGACCCGGAGGAATGGATGAATCGCGCGGAACGTTATTTGGCGGACGGAGTGGACTACGCACGTCGCATCCGCAGTCGCCGCGTTCGCATGGCCACCGTGTTGCCCGCTCTGCTCGGGCTCAGAACACTCGCAGAATTGAGGCAATCTCCCCCGCACGGCAAACGTGTAAAAATTTCACGTATGTCCGTATACCTATGCGTTATTCGGGCAGCGTTCAGTCGCGCGAAATGAACAGAGGACAGAGCCGCAGGTCCTCCCTAGTGCCCGTCTTTCCTCCGCACGGTTGAATTTTGATTTTTTGGGTAGGAAGGTACTTTTCAAAATGGGGGAGATATGGTATAAAAATTTCATGCACGAGTGGTTAGTGACAATGATGCAGTGGGTTGAAGAGTTCGGGTATTGGGGAGTGATGGTGCTGATGGCGATGGAAAGCTCAATATTACCCGTACCTAGCGAGATAGTGGTGCCGCCGGCGGCTATATTGGTCGGGCAGGGTGGTAGCGAGATGAGTTTTGTGGGGGTAGTTGTAGCCGGAACGGTAGGGTCGTATCTGGGGTCTTGCATTATGTACGGGATGGCACTTTGGGTGGGGAGACCATGTATTATGCGCTACGGAAAATGGTTCTTTATGCCTGAGGATAAGGTGAAAAAAACGGAGGTATTTATGAATCGGTATTGTGCGTCCGGAATATTTTTTGCGCGGTTTTTGCCGGTCGTGCGACATTTAATTTCTATACCGGCCGGGCTCGTTCGGGTAAATTTTCTTACATTTTCCCTTGCGACCATCTTCGGGTCTGCTTTGTGGTGTACTGTATTGGCATGGTTCGGTAATAAAGTAGGGAGCGAGCACCCCGATATTCTGGCATCTCCGGAGAATTTGGTGCAAGCAGTAAAGGATGAGACCGGGCTCATCATCGGGGGTGTCTTGTTGTTGGCTGTACTCTATGTAGTGATGCTTCGGATGACTAAACCGCAGTCTGACCGCTGAAGCTCCCCTGCACAACCCCGTCGTACCTAACTCCTTCACTTCGTACTTGAGCGCCTCCGTGTTGCTGTGCGATGACGTGATCGCTCCGCTCTGAATCTCTGATTTATTCGGGACGGATTTTAATCTACTCCTTGCCTCCCTGCCATAGTACCGTTTCCCGCCGCTAAGTCTCTATTTTACGGGGGAGGGTGCGGAATTGAATCATTTGCTTGATTTGACATGATGGGAAAAATGTGGTAGAATAGCCGCGTGAAGAGAAATTCAGGCATAGTCGTGAGCATGGTTGCGCTATGTATGGTAGGGGGCAGCACTATGGCACAGAGTCCGGACTTGCCGAATGAAAGTCGCGATTTATCGCGTGTTGTGCGGCATCCGGATGGTTCACGCTCTATCTACAAACGGCAAAGGGGGAGTAAAGGTATGCGGTGTGCTACGTACACGGCAAGCGGAAAATTAGCGGCCATCAATGATTACCATGAGGGGAAATACGGGCAGTTGGTAGGGTGTTTCATATACAATTCGCAGCGGGCTCTCATATATAAAGTAGCGTACGGTTACGATAGTTCGGCGCGTTTGATAGAAGAGCGTATGTATTCTCACCCCCAAGGAAAATTAGTGCAACGCGTTATTTATCAATATGACGCGGCAGGAAATCGTTCAAAACCAATTATCATATCCCTCGACCCGGACAGCGTTAATTCGATTACCCCAACGATACGCGATGGCGCCGATCGTATACACCGCGATCTCGGTCGTCCGGGTGCGTAGAGAAATTTTACCCCAAACAGAAAGAAAATGACAGATCGACGCACATTCATCACGCATCTCGGCTTGGCAGGCGGAGCTCTTGCTACCGCTGCTCTGTCCGAAGAAACAGAAACACCCACTACCGAGCAATCACATCCGCATGTCCTCTTGGTAAACGGGAGTCCCCACCCGGAGGGATGTACCTATACAGCTCTCTCACTTGTAGCAAAGGAGTTAGAAGCCAACGGAGTAAGCACGGAGATTTTTTATCTCGGTACAGCACCTATTCAGGATTGCATGGCTTGCGGCAGTTGCGGCAAACACCCCGGGAAATGCATATGGGATAAAGATTGTGTCAATGACCTCATCACAAAAGCCGCTTCCGCTCAGGGATTTGTCTTTGGTTCGCCTGTATACTACGGACACCCCTCCGGGCGTTTACTTAGTGCCATGGACCGCGCTTTTTACTCATCGGGCTCCGTATTTGCGGGGAAACCGGCAGCCGCCGTGGCATCAAGTCGTCGCGCGGGTTCCCTCGCTACGTTGGATGCCATTCAAAAGCACTTCACCATTTCGCAAATGCCGGTAGTTTCTTCTTTTTACTGGAATGAAGTTCATGGATTCAAAGCGGATGACGTGATGCAAGATGAGGAAGGGGTCAGCATCATGAAACAATTGGGACGCAATATGGCACGCGCCGTCAAAGCGTACGCGGCGGTACCCGCACCGCCGGCAGTGCCACGCATGTATACGCACTTTATACGTTGATATTCTTCACCAGTTAGAAGCGATATGGAAGCATTTTCGTGGCAGGAACGGACAGAAGACGGGGAGAGACTCGTCTATTGCGCGACGTATTTCGGGGGTTGGTGGCAATTGACCTGCACCCCGAAAGTTGCTCGCTCGTGCCGCGATGATGTGGTAAGTAAGCAAGTCGAATTTACGACCGACGCATGGGAAAATTTACTGGATATATTGAAACGCAAATATAGCCGCCGCCGTGTCTCATGGAAACTTGTACAGCAGGTGCAGGATATATTGGACGGAAAAGCAGTCAATGAACGTCGAGATTTACGCCGCCATGAATGATGATGAAATGCTCCGGTGCACGGAACGGACGCGTCAAACGGAACGCGCCATAGCCATCATGCACCGTCTTCGCGCACCCGGGGGATGTCCATGGGATGCCGAACAAACACATACCTCGCTCATACCGAATCTGATAGAGGAATGTTACGAATGTGTAGACGCTATACGTGAAGGGGATGCCGGGCACCTGCGCGAGGAGCTCGGGGATGTGCTCTTGCAAGTACTTTTCCATGCCGAGCTTGCCGAAGAAAATTCCGGTGAAGCTTTTGATATTTACGATGTTGCGCGGGGCTTATGCGAAAAACTTATACGACGGCACCCACATGTCTTCGGTACGTCGTATGTTGAAAATTCTGACGCGGTAATAAAGAGATGGGACGAGATAAAGCGGCAGGAACGGCATAGTGAGCAACGTCCTTTTCTTCACGACTGCGGGAAGGGTTTGCCGGAACTTCTTCGTGCTTCTAAATTAACGACTAAAGCAGCTAAAGTCGGGTTTGATTGGGAGAACTGTGCGGGGGTAATCGATAAAATAAACGAGGAACTTGAAGAGGTACAGGAGACGCTGCCGTTGCCCGATGATGACCCAAGGGTGTCGGATGAGTTAGGCGACCTACTTTTCGCCGCTGTCAATCTCTGCCGCAAACGCCGCATCAACCCGGAGGAAGCTCTGCGTTCCGCCAACCAAAAATTTATACGGCGCTTTAACGCGATGGAAGAAGTCTTGAAAGCGGAGGGAATCTCTCTACAGGAAGCCAATATGGAACAATTCGAGCGTGCTTGGCAAATAGTTAAATTACAAGAGCATACAAATAAGAGTGACGAACCGTGACACGTTATTTTTCTCATCTATTTTTCGCGTCAGCTGTGGTATCGCTCCTCGTTTCCTGTGAACACTCAGCGAAAGAGGTTCCGGTTAAATCGGAAGAGAAGTCAGCCGAGGAAGTCGCGAGGGGGTTGGGGAACCCGCTTCTCGCGAACAAGGGAGATATACGCGCGGTAACTATCAATGTCGCGTCAGAGGAGGAGTTGAAAAATTACAATAACGGCTCAGATGAAGAATTAATATGGACAGACCCCGATAATCCGGACGCGGAAATTCCGAATTTGACAGCTGTGTTTGAAAATAAAAAGGAGGGACACGGATGGCAAGATGACTTAGGACGCGCCGTTAGCCTTGCCCGTAAACAAGAGCTTCCGCTCATCATTTGGTTCCACGATTCCCTTCTTTCCCCACAAAGTTCTCGATTGGGTAAAGAATACCTGAATACAAGCGATTTTTTGGATTGGGTACGTGATAAAGCTATTCTCGCTCGTCTAGATTCCGGGGCTTCCCTAGATGAGCATACGGCTGCATCAGCTAAATATAAGGCAGATGATGTCAATGCCTTAAAAAAACGATACGGTTTGTCGGGGAAACCGGCGTTTGCGGTCATATCACCGAACGGTAAAATTATTACACGCATTGATGGGTTCGATGGCTTTGTCAACGGTCTCGCTCAAGAATTAAAAGACGGCGTAAGGCTCGCGCAAAAAAAGTATAACGAACATAAGGCGGAACTCGTAGATGCCGGTTTCCGGAATTGGAAATCCGCTCGCGGGGATACTACGGTCTTTGCTAAACTCATGCGTGTAGACCCCCGACAGAATGTGGTCTTCCTTCGTGAAGGCGGCGGTCGTATCACTCGTACGAAGCTTTCTCGCTTCAGTAAGGAAGACATCGAGTATATCAAGTCTCACCGACCTGAAGCCAATTAACCGCCTCGTACGGTTGCTCAGGCTTCGCATCTCCCCGTCATCCCCGCGCGCCCCGTTGCGCCTAACCCCTTCACTTCGTACTTCGTCCTTCGTACATCGTACTTCATTCTCTCTTCCTGCACCGAAGTCATCGCTCACCATGCGCCCCTTATTTTCCCCGGGACGGATTAAAAGTTAGGCTTCCGCGCGGACGAATCCACGCGGAAGCCTGCATCTCACTTTTGACTATCAGAAATTGACTCGGTAGCCCAGGGTCGCGTTCGCGCTCACCCAATTGTCGCGC
>CAZJIH010000088.1:0-9290 GCA_964545935.1 uncultured Akkermansia sp.
CCACGCCCGCCGCATTTTAGATTTTTGATTGAAGAATAATGCGCGCTTCGTTGCGCGTCCCACCACGGAAGGATCCTGCCGTGGTATGTGGTACGCCGCGGCTTGGCGGCAGGTAGTGGATGGCGTGGTAGGTAGGAGTGATTCTGCCACCATGCAACTACCTTCGCTAGGACCTGCTCGTACAAAGCCACACCGTGCCTCCGGGGAGGTAGTAATTTTTATAGAACGCTGTATGTGAGCAATTTGCAGAAATCCTCACGGAGGTTCGAAAAATATCTGCTTCGTGACTATTCGTTTATGTTCGAAAGGAGAGTAAGCGGGGAAAGACCGGCATGTTCGGGCAAAAATAGCGCACTGAAGAGATGTGTGTTATTTTTTTCTTTTGTATTGACATGTGTGAAAGGGTGTGGTACCCTTGTCCTGCGCTGCTCTGCGTTTTGGCGTGGGGTGTCGGGATTTAATTTGTTGAAACAGATATGGTATCAATACGACTTAATCGTCAGGGCACTAAGAATCGTCCGTACTATAAGATTATAGTGGTGGACAGTCATAAGAGACGTGATGGTGCATTTATTGAGCAGGTAGGAACATACGATCCGCTTGTGGAGGGTGTGAATTACCGGCTCGATTTAGAGAAAGTGGACAAGTGGTTAAAGGTGGGTGCAAAGCCATCGGAGACGGTAGCGTCGATTATAAAGAAGGTACGGGCTGCGCAGGTAGCGTAAGATTTACGGATACCGCGCAGGGTGCAGAGAAAGTTCGGGGGTGCGCTTCTCGCAGAGATTATCTGCGGGACGTGTTTGTTTCGTTTACCGGGTATGTCTGACGGAATGTATTGGCTCGACTCTTTTTGCGTATCCTTGGCTCCCATGGCAGGGGTTACGGATATGATATTCAGAAAGTTATGTCGGGAGGAGGGAGCGGATGTAACCGAAGCGGAGTTTGTGTCGGCAGAAGGTGTCCTGCAGGCATGGAAACGCACGAGGAGATATGTGCGTGTAGCGGAAGATGAACGCCCGGTAGGGGTACAGATATTCGGTGCGGATCCGGAGCGAGTGGCTATGGCCGCGCGAGTAATAGTAGATGCAGAACATCCTGATTTTGTGGATATCAACTGTGGGTGTCCTGTACCTAAAGTAGTAGGTAAAAATGGGGGAGCATCTCTGCTTCGGGATTTACCCTTAATGCAAAAGGTAGCTGAAGCCGTGGTGTGTGAACTTAAGGATGAATGCCCGGTGACAGCAAAAATGCGGCTTGGGTGGGACGCGGAAAGCATTTGCGCACCGGAGGCATGCCGTCGCTTGGAAGACGCGGGGGTACGAAGTATAACGATTCACGGACGTACACGGGCACAACAGTACAGCGGTAAAGCGGATTGGGATATGATACGCAACTGTGCCTCGGGTGTGCGGATACCCGTCATCGGCAACGGCGACATAACGACGCCGGAGGATGTACTACGGGAACGTGAAGCCGGTGGTTTAGCCGGTGTAATGATAGGACGAGCTGCTATGCACAGCCCGTGGATTTTTCGTCGAGCTAAGGCATTGCTTCGAGGCGGTGAAGTGATACCCGAACCATCAAATCAACAACGTATTGCATTTATACTCAAACATGTACAAATGGCGCTTCGATGCGGAATATACGGGAATGAAGCAAATACTCTCCGCACGATGCGAGGTCGCATTCTAGCCTACTCCAAGGGTATTCCCGGCAGCAAGCCCGTGCGTCCCCAACTCGCGAGAGTTTCCTCCTTCGATGAACTCTGTGCGATACTTTCCGAGTTTAGAGTTGAGATTGAGGGATAAGGTGCGCACCGTTGCACGTTCCACCGCAGCGGGAATCCACCGGCGTGTGGGTACGCCACAGACTCTAGCGGTGGGCAGCGGTTCAGAGCACATCTGTACCAAGAAAAATATGAGCTTTGCGGTGGGCGGAAGCAAAGCAGGAGCGATGCGTGGGAACAAAATCCATGCACCTGTGAGGTTAAAGCATCCATGGTACGCAGAGCGTCTGTAACACGCACGGAATTAGCTTTGCAGTGATCCTCGAAAATTTTATCGGGGCAGGTGTGGGTTCAGAGGGCGGGACAGTGGTTCAGTCTTGCTATTTTGCGATTCTGTGTTACAATGGCTTCCGCACAACCTTAATTATTCACCATGTCGTCGTCACCTACTACCGCTTTTCTCGGTGCCAATACTTTGTTGGGTAAGTACTGGACTGATAGGCGCCATTTTGATTATTTAATAGGCAGAGAAGACTTTCATCGGACATTCGGGCGTAGTTTTCGGACGATGGTATGCTTGGATCCTGCCGTAGCGGATGGACCTGCTCGGATGAGGGAGAATGACACAATGGACGAGGTAGAGACATACCGGTTACTTTCACATTTAGCTGATATTAAACCGGAGTTTACCATATTTGTGACTACCTGTGATATGTTTCCGGATGAAGCGGACGAGAATACACCCACCATAGAGAAGAGCGAAGATCCCTATGTTCAGAGACGCATCACCCTGCACCGGGAAGTGAATAGACAGTACGGGCGAGTTCTGAATGTGCATCTGCCGGAAATTGTATCCCATGAAAGTTCGGGATTTAACAAATTGATGGATACGCTGATTACCCCGCCGGCAGAGAAGAAGACCCTACCATTTCCGCCTTTTGAAAAACACCAACTTTATTTTTCACGGCGTATTTTAGGCGACGTAGAGCGCTGCATACCCTTAGGAATATCCACCATCATACCCGCTATGCCCCCACTTACTACACAGGAAATAGTGCAGGCACTACGACCGGACATGGAAGACCTACTGCCGTCCTATTCGCCGGGGCAACCGAAGGGTTCCGAGCGTAAATCCATACACTCATTTCAATGGCTTGACCCGAAGGACGGCTACCTCGTAACACGCGAAGACCAACTTGAACTCCTCCTCTTCTTTTTCCAATCTGTCTGCGCTTAAACACATCCGTTCCGACACATCAATTGCTCCCCCACCGGTTATGTCCCACAAACACATCATATTTTTTGCGCTTCTTTTAACGGTGGTACAAATAAGTACAGCCGATGAACAAAGCATGCATCGTGCTTTGGATATGTGGAAACAGCAGGAAGCCGAGTACCGAGCAGCCCTCAGTTTGGCATCTACACCGGAAGAACGTAGTGCGTTGCCCCCGCCTTCTCCGAATGACATAGCCGCAGCCCTTTGGAAATCTATTCGTACCCGCACCGGGACGCGCGAGGTAACCACGGGGAGAAGGAGGAAAACGGAGAAGAGGACGCAGGTGACTTACGAATTTGATGAAGAATGGGCAGTGCCGGCTGTGGTGTGGTTCCTAAAATACCCGGATGCGCTGGCAAAACTCTTTGAAGAGTCACCGCAAAAACTACCCGTATACGCTCAGGCTCTGCTGGATTCCGTCAAGTACAAACACTACAGTTCGCCGCTCATCGCCGATGCCTGTGCCGCACTCGCTGAAAATACATCGCGGGAGGTCTACGATGTCCTGCAAAAAATATACACAGAGAATACGGATTCGGCAGCTCGCGCAGCCGCAGCCCTTGCGATGAGCATCATGCTCGCCGATCGTAATCTGGCAGATGAGGAAGGGGGCTTGGCACGTGCCCGTGCTCAGCGCCTTTACCTGATCCGGCAGGCTCTTCGAATTGCGCCGCCGGAACAACGCTTCGGCGCGATAAGTTTGACTGACGTGGCACAGGAATTAATCTACCGCATTCGGTTCCTCGATATCGGCGCGATACCACCCCGCCTCAAAGTAACAAATATGCATGGCGCGGAGGAGCTCTTTCCCGTACAGGGCAAAGTCAATCTCATTTTTTTCTGGGATCCGGCGGAAGATGTCGGTATGTCCATCATGCAAAAACAGGCATCCCTCCGCAAACAATTTCCCCAAGTTGTTTTGTGTCCTATAGTGGTTCACTCCGACATAGAACCATGGCGTAAAATGCTTCAGGATAACAACGTCGAACTATGTTACATGGACGATGAACAGGGCACGGCCGGACGCTCCTACCGTGTTTCCCGGTTGCCCCATGCAGTTTTGGTAGATGAACACTCCCGCATCCTATACTCCGGGTATCCGGATATGCAGCTCCAGACTGCGCTCAATGAACACGGGATGAGAGCAAGCACGAAGAACGAAGCGCAAAGGGCGAAGTGAAGGAGTGAGGCGCAACGTGGTTGCGCGGGGGGGGCAAAGCTAGGAAGCGGCGCGGATGGGGAATCGGAGCTTTTGTGAGGCTGAGGCCCAGAGGGGCTGGCTGTCCAAAGGCGAGGTTAGTGCCCGGTAGTTTGGGAAAATACGGGGAAAAGTGTAGAAAGAGGGGGAAAAATTACGTATAAATAGAGAAGGGAGACTGCGAAGAGAAAAAAAAGAGAATATGTGGAAGAAGTGCATCAAGATATTGATAGTGTCGGTAGTAATAGGGTTGGGTGTAGGGATATGGATGTGGTACAGGGCGGCGCACAAAGGGGAGAAGGTACGGTATATGACCACGACGGTGGTGCGGGGAGATTTTATCAACAAGGTACAGGCGACCGGGACGTTAGAGCCGCAGGAGCTCGTAGATGTTGGTGCGCAGGTAACTGGGGAGATCAAGGAATTCGGGACGGATGTGAACGGGAAGCGGGTAGATTACGGGAGTGAAGTAAAATCCGGGCAATTGTTGGCACGGATAGATGATACGCTGGTGGAGCTGGATATAACACGCGCACAGGCATCCGTAGCGCAGGCGGAGGCACAGATACTGACGGCTGCGGCTGCGGTGGCACAGGCGGAAGCGAATGAAGCCCAGGCTCAGGCAAATAAAAACAAGGCGGAGCGCGATATGGCACGGGCAAAGGTATTGGGGGTAGGGGATGCTTTATCGCAGATGGAATACGACCAATACGTTAATTCAGAGGAGAGCACAGCGGCGGCACTTCAGAGCGCACAGGCACAGAAACAAACAGCTAAGGCGCAACAGGCGAACGCGGCAGCCCAGTTACAAAGCGCGCAGGCACAACTTGCACGGGAGCTGAGGAATCGCGACTACACACGGATAACGACACCGGTAGACGGAACCATAGTGGTACGTCAGGTCAATGTAGGGCAAACCGTAGTGAGTAGCATGAACGCGACAACGTTATTTCTTGTGGCGAGAGATTTGACGCACATGCAGATATGGGCCAGTGTGAATGAAGCAGACATAGCGAAGGTACATCCCGGGCAGGAGGTACGCTATACGGTAGATGCTTTACCGAATGAAACGTTTACCGGTAAAGTAAACAAGATACGACCGAACGCCACGATGTCATCGAATGTGGTAACGTATATCGTAGAGGTAGATATAGAAAACCCGGAGCGTAAACTGCTACCTTACATGAGCGCCAATGTCAACTTTATCGTCGAAGAATTTAAGGATTGTTTAATGGTAGCGGATGCCGCGTTAGAATATCATCCGCAGCCGGCACTGATACAACCCGGCAGCAAATTACCGGCGGCGGGAGAGGGAGAAGACAGTGCCTTGGTATGGAAGAGAGTCGGAGAGAAAGTAGCACCGGTGCGGGTGCAACGGGGCAGAGATGACGGAACACGTAGTGTGGTAACCATAGCGGAAGGGGAAAATTTGCAGGCGGGGGACGAATTAGTCACTGGAGTTTTGCCGGGAGAAGAAGGGGAAACGGCGTCCCCGCAGGGTGAGAAAAATTTATTTGGGATGAATCGGCCGAAAAGGAGGGAGAGATCGGCCGGGGGAGCAGAACCGAAACCCGGGCAGAATGTGAAAGGCGGGCACCACGGACCACCGCCGCCACCCATGTAAAGAAAGAAGAGGAGCGGACGTGATAGAATTACGAAACATCACCAAGGTTTATCACTTGGGGGAAATTGACCTACCGGTACTTAAGGGGATATCCTTAAGCATAGCGGATGGGGAATTTGTGTCGCTGACCGGAGCGTCCGGGAGTGGGAAATCGACCTTGATGAACATACTCGGGTGTTTGGACCATCCGAGCGGCGGGGAATACTTGTTAGACGGACGGGATGTAGCCGGATTGAACGCGGATGAGCGCGCGAGGTTACGCAATGCACGCATCGGATTTGTTTTTCAGAATTTTAATTTGTTACCGAGGACGACAGCATTAGAAAACGTCATGATGCCGGCGTATTATCAGCATCCGGCGGCACCGACAGCGAAGGTGCGGACACGGGCGTTGGAATTGATACGTTTGGTAGGGTTGGAAGATCGCATGCACCACACCCCCGCGCAACTATCCGGAGGGCAGCAGCAACGGGTAGCTATAGCCCGCTCACTCATCAATGCACCCGGCATATTGTTGGCCGATGAACCTACCGGAAACCTCGATTCTACCACATCCGTAGAAGTAATGAACATGTTCCGTGAGCTTAACCGCAAACAAGGAATTACAGTTATCATTGTAACACATGATCCCAAGACAGCGGCCTTTACCGACCGAGCAATCAACATGAGCGACGGACTCATTCTCGAAGGGGTATCCGATGAACTAACAGCCACGCTGCGTAAATGAAACTAGGTACATTATTTTTGACATGCCTACGCGGGTTGGTACGCAATCCGATGCGAGCGGCGTTGACCGTGCTGGGGATAGTTATCGGGATAGCGGCTGTGGTAGCCATCATGGAGATCGGCGAGGGTTCTAAGCAGCAGATAGCCGATAAATTTTCCAATTTGGGAGCAGATGTAGTCAATGTGCACCCGGCATCCATCAGTACCTCCGGAGTTAATACCGGTATGGGGGGACGAGCCTCGCTGTATTCGACGGACGCGGACGCGATCATGCAGGAGTGTCCCGCTACAGTGGTGTCGGCTTCACCGTTTGTGCGAGCATCCGGGCAAGTGATTGTGGGGAACCTGAACTGGAATCCCAATTCAATCAAAGGAGGCAATGAATACTACCTAGGCATAGAAGGATGGGAGGTAGAACAAGGTAGACCTTTTACCAAGAAACAGGTAGACGAAGCGGCGCGGGTATGTCTCATAGGTAAGACGATTGCCGAAAAGTTGTATCCCGGGCAGGATCCTATCGGGCAGGATATACGTATTAAGGATGTAGCATTTACGGTGATCGGCATACTTGCATCTAAGGGAGCGGACGGAATGGGGAATGACCAAGATGATTGTCTGATATTACCGTGGACGAGTATACGCATGCGGCTCATGGGAGCCTCCGGCGCAGCCACTATATCCAAAGGCGGAGCAGCTAACAATACCAATAAAGTATCCGCGACTTCCACTTATTCTTCCTCGGGGGTCAATTTTTATCCCGGATGCGATTTAGAACCCTACACCGGGGCACCGCACCCTCTGCGGACCAGAACGGTTGACGCCATTCTCGTAAAGATACGCAGTAAAGAAAGTGCCACACCCGCTATGGATGAAATGACACCGGTGCTACGGCGGCAGCATAAACTGGAACCCGGCGTGCTGGATGACTTTGAATTGCGCGACCGCTCGCAGTTCATTAAAATGGTAACCGGCACAAGTGAAACGATGAGTAAATTACTCATTGCCGTGGCTATGATATCGCTTGTGGTGGGCGGTGTGGGAATCATGAACATCATGATGGTATCGGTCACGGAACGCACGCGCGAGATAGGACTTCGTATGGCCGTAGGGGCACGTCCTAGGGATATCATGCAGCAATTTTTATTAGAAGCGGTATTATTATGTTTAGCCGGTGGGCTCATCGGGATAGTGGTCGGACGAGTGGCGTCGGAGTTGGTGAGTCAGAATTACGGGTGGCCGGTAGCCTATTCGACGGCAGCCATGGTACTTGCCGTGAGCGTAGCAGGGATCATAGGGATGATATTCGGGTGGTATCCTGCGTTTAAGGCATCGCGGCTTGACCCGATAGACGCACTTCACCACGAATGATTTGCAATAATATTATGAGAAGAAACTCCCTTATATATCTTACGTTGGTGTTCGTTATATCCGGTTGTAAATTCGGACCGAATTATACGGGTGCGCCGGATGTCGGTTTACCGGTTACATGGGTGAACCATGTACCGCCGACAGCGACACCGGGGGATACCCGGCAATGGTGGGAGCATTTCAATGATCCACAGCTTTCCTCGCTTATAACACAGGGTATAGCGGCAAATCCGGATGTCGTAACAGCTCTCTTAACCATAGCACGCGCAGAGTCGGAACTACGCGCGGTGCGAGCTGATTTCTTCCCCACAGCGAGTGCCGATTTCGGAGGAACAAACGGGGGAAGTTTTGACACATCGACATCGCACGGACGGTGGAGCGGTGGGTTGTCCGCATCGTGGTCGCCTGATATTTGGGGAAGTACACGGCGGGAAGCGGAAGCGGCGGTGGCGGCGTTAGGCTCCGCACATGCGGCGGAAGCTGCCACACGCTCGGCACTTGCATCCGGTATCGCTACAGCTTACTTTGATTGGATAACAGCCACGGAAAGTCTCCGTACAGCGCGTGAACAACTCGTTTACCAACAAAAGACATTTGATATCGTGCAAAAACGGGTGAATGCCGGGTTTCAGAATCGCTTGGATTTAGAAGAAGCACGAGTGTCTATAGCTAATACACGCGCACAAATTCCCACATACGAAGCTAATATTCAGACATGTTGTAACACATTGGCTACACTTTTGGGAACAACGGTCGACCGGGTGCAGCTGCGTATGCCGTCTCCGAAGATTGCCGGTTGTATGCCGCGTGTCCCGACAGGTTTGCCGTCGGAGCTCCTGCGGCGACGTCCGGATATTGTGCAGGCAGAGTACAATTTGCACCGAGCTACGGCATCTGTCGGTGTGCAGGTAGCCAATCTTTTCCCGCATATCTCGTTGACCGGCGGGGTGTCCGCATCCTCCGGGTCGGATTTCTCGGATTTCTTCCGCAATGCCGGCTGGAATTTGTCTGCTTCAGTTGCACAAACTCTGTTTAATCGCGAGCAATTGCGTTCGAATGTGCAAATTGCGCGTATAGCGCGGTCGGAAAGTGCGCAGGCTTATCGTAAAACGGTGTTGGCTGCCTTTGCCGAAGTAGAAAATTGTCTCATCGATTACGCGCGTCTCAAGAATCAATTACCACAATACGAGGCAGCGGAGAAATCTGCACGCGAAGCAGCTGAACTCTCTCTGCGTCTTTACAATTCAGGATACTCTGATTTTCTCAATGTTGCTACCGCCGAGCGTTCATGGCTTAATGCGAGATTAAGTGTTATCTCTGCCCGGCAACAAATACGAGCTACACTTGCGCGACTTGCCACAGCAATGGGAAA
>CAZJIH010000089.1:0-8665 GCA_964545935.1 uncultured Akkermansia sp.
GGCACTTTGTCGAGCATTTTGAAACTACCAGCTGTGGGACTCGAACCCACACTCGTGAGAACTCGATTTTGAGTCGAGCGCGTCTACCAATTCCGCCAAGCTGGCATTCGCCGCACGTATTGAATCATAGTTTACGTGATCTGTCAAGCCTAAAATATTCGGAAAATGAAATTTTTTTTGAAAAAAGCGCAGTCGTAGTTTGAGAGAGCGAATTAAGGTTCGGTATGGAAGAAGGCCTTGTTAGGCACGGACTCACGCGCACCATTCGGACCGAGCTGACGTTCTAGGCGGAGGGTGCCTGCGCCGTCTTTACCTTGGACGATGGTGATATTGATAGCGTGCAACCCTGCACTGAGGGGGATACCTGCTTTACCGGTTTTTTCCTCATTACTTTCGACTGCGTTGGCGGCGGCAGACTCGGTAGCAGTGGTACCGGGTTTATAATTGGCATCCGCGTCGATGAGTTGGAAATTGTGTAATTTAATGTAGGCTTTTGTACCCGGTACTTTGCTGAGAGTGAGGAAAAAATGCCATTGTTTACCGTCTTTCGGCACACGCATGTACCCGGTAAACTCGGTCACGCTACCCGCTGGTAATTCCTGCTGAGAAATGTCGGTTACCACGTCGGATTGAACCTTATCCGCGCCGGGTAAAGTATCAAAAACCGGCACCCAAGGGACGACTGCACTCAGGCGACGCATCTTCAGACCCGGGAGTCGGTTACCCGAGACGACGTCAGGCGGAACATTCAGCGTATCATACGGACGTCTGCCGCCGCACGGATTATTGCGTTTGCCGAAAGCAGGTGAACGTGTGTAATCGTAAGCGCGTCTATTCCAGAGGACACTTCGTTTAAGTTGCTCTTGGTAGGAGTTGAACTGTGCGGCCAAGTTATCAGATTCGTGCGGATCGGCGTCTACATCGTAAATTTCAAAATCTTCCTTCCCGGATTGAATACCTGTGCGAATAGCTTTCAGCCAGCGCGTACCCTTTTTTTCGTCCGGTACCGAAAAGAGGATGACTTGTTGTTCGCCGCGCTTACGCGATTCTTTATTGGGGGCAAAGTCAGAATAGTACGGCATTTGACCGCCGATGGCATATTCGGAATATACGACTCCCTGTTTAGTCGTGTTTTTACCTTGCAAGGCAGGTAACAGAGATACCCCGTCGCAGCGCATAGGAACCGGAACTCCGGCGAGTTCCGCAAACGTAGCCATCCAATCCTGAAATTGACCGGGACGTGAACTTTTTAAGCCGCGCGATATAATACCCGGGGCCCACACCAAACAAGGGACACGTAAACCGCCTTCCCATGCATCGCGCTTTATGCCGTCCAAGGGTCCGTAACTTCGGAAGAATGAGGGGTCTTGAGCCGGAGCCGGGTGACCTTCCGTGCCGCCGACGGACCCCGGTTCATTATGTGGCCCGTTATCACTGAGGAAAACGAGGAACGTGTTACGGTCAATTTTCAGATCACGGCAGAGTTGCATAATATCGCCTACTGCGTCATCGATACGAGTAATCATAGTGGCGTGTCGGCGTGCACCTTCCAGCTTAGCGGGTGCTTTTTGACCGTACCGGTGACGCGCGTAACCTTCCCATGCCGTGCGGTATTGCGGGTAAATAAAGCTATCCCATTTTTTACCGGCGGTGTTAATCATTTTCCCCGGTGTACCCAACCACTTAACACCGCCCTTTAGACCGATCTGCGGCGGATATGCCGTAGCCGGCACAGCCAAACGCGCGTGCGGCGCTATCAGGGTGAGTGCCAAGAAAAATGGTTTTTGAGGATTCTTTTTGTGTGTATCGATGATCCATTTCTTTGCACGCGCCGTGAAGAGGTCTGTGCTGTAAGCACCGTCCAGCTGCTCCGTCACAATCCTGTCGCCGTCCCAAACAGCGTTTTTGTGAGTTTCGGAATCTGCTGCGGGGTCCTCTTTCGGGTAATGACGATGACCGGCTATGTGATTATTGTACCCGAAGAAGTAATCGAAACCGCGTGCTGTAGGCCAAGCTCCGGTGGTAGACGGGGTACCGCCTCCCTCTATACCGCCGCCTATCCCCCACTTACCGATCAAAGCGGTCGCGTACCCCGCATACTTAAGCACGGATGCGAGAGTATGACTATTCTCCAGTGCTGCGTCAAAGCTGTTATTACGAACCACTTCGGCATGCCCTTGGTGTACACCTCCGAACAGAGAAGCGCGCGCGGGTGCACACACAGGTGCACTGGTGTAGTGACGCGTAAGCAGGACACCCTGTTCCGCCAATTTAGCGAGATGCGGGGTATCGATGCAGGGAGTATCCGATGCGACCGAACCTTTGGTGTTGATACTTAGGTCCCCCCACCCCATATCATCCACTAAAACAAGGATAATGTTGGGTTTAGACGGTTGTTGAGCATGAAGAGCCGGACTCAATCCGCATGTCAGAAGGGCAAATATGATGCATGCACGTATCCTCATGCCTCCTTTTTACCACAAATATGCCGTTGGCGCGAGAAAAAAAAGAGGTGAAACGAAAAAAAAATGCAGGGAGTCGCGAGAAAATGCTTGACGGATCGGGGAAAAGGGTGTAGATTAAGTGCCCCGAGCTGTAGGTGCAGTAGGGAATGAACAAAGGAAACAATATACACACGATGAAGACCCACGTTAAGAAAGGTGATGAAGTAGAGATCATTGCCGGAGCGAACAAGGGCAAGCGTGGTGTTGTCTTATCCATTAATGCTAAGAAACAGACGGTGATTGTAGAAGGGGCGAGAAAGCTGAAAAAAGCGATGAAACCCACGGAAGATGATCCTGACGGAGGCATAAAGGAGATAGACGGCGCCATCCACATCTCGAATGTGAAGAAAGTGAGTTGAAATCGCAAAGATAAAGACTCCGCGCTTAAGCCATTAAACAACAAGCTGACCCGCTAATATGAATACACCAACATTACTGAAACACTACAAGGAGAAGGTTGTACCTACTCTCCGTGCCAAGCATCAGTACGCTAACGTGCACCAAATTCCACGGTTAGAAAAAATTGTGGTAACGACGTGCATGGGGAAGCACTCCGACCGTAAGCAGGCCGTTGAGGATGCTGTTGCTGAAATTGCCAAGATAACCGGTCAAAAACCATCTATCACATACGCTCGTAAGAGTGTGGCAAACTTTAAGTTACGTGCTGGGGAAGTGCTCGGCGCACGTGTTACGCTACGTTCTGTCCGGATGTGGGAATTCCTTGACCGTTTTATCAACATCACAGCTCCGAATATACGTGACTTCCGCGGTTTGCCCACAAAATCTTTTGACGGACGTGGGAATTACGCAATCGGGATACCCGAACAATCCATATTCCCGGAAGTTGAGCTCGATCAAATTAAGCGTACCATTGGATTTGACATCATTTTTGTTACGAGCGCACAGACAGATGAAGAGGGACGCGACTTGCTCGCTGAGCTGGGGGTACCATTCCGTAAACCGAATAGAAAAGTTGAAGATAACGCTTAACCTCTTTAATTATTATGGCAGTATTAACAGACCCCATAGCAGATTTTCTGACACGAGTCAAGAATGCCGGTGCCGCTCGTAATGAGTCATTTTCCGCGCCTCATTCTAAGATTAAGGCAGAGATAGCACGTATTCTTCAAGAGGAAGGGTACATTTGGTCCTATGAAGTAAGCGGTGAAGGAAAGGATAAAATTATCACCGTTAAGTGTAAATACACGACTTCCGGGAAATCTCTTGTTACCGATGTAAAGCGTTGCTCCCGACCGGGACGTCGCCATTATGTAACATCCGAGCAAATACCGACCGTGATGAATGGTTTAGGTATATCGATTGTATCTACGTCACAGGGACTCATGACCGGCGCTAAAGCACGTAAATTGAGTATAGGCGGAGAACTTATAGCTCTCGTTTGGTAATCTTTAACTTGCTTCTTTATTATGTCAAGAGTCGGAAAAAAGGTTATTACGATTCCCGCCGGTGTAACAGTTACGGATGAAGGTGGCAAGGTCATCGTAAAAGGGAGTAAAGGAGAGTTAAGTCGTTTGCTTCCGGATGGCATCAGCATCGCAGTTGAGGGAACCGAACTTAGTGTGAAACGAGCGGATGATTCACGTCGCTTACGTGCTTTGCACGGTACGAATCGTTCCTTGCTTTCTAACATGGTGGAGGGTGTATCTAAAGGATTTTCAAAGGAACTGGAGATAGTAGGTGTAGGTTTTAGGGCGGCTGTTAAGGGACAGCACTTGGACCTGTCACTTGGTAAGTCTCACCCCATCCTGCATCCTATACCTGTCGGTATCTCTGTTACTGTAACGGAGAATACAAAGATAAAGGTAGAAGGTATAGACAAGCAGGTAGTCGGACAATTTGCAGCGGAGGTACGCGGATACTATCCGCCGGAACCGTACAAAGGCAAAGGTATACACTATGTCGGTGAATATATCCGTCGTAAGGAAGGTAAGAGTGTAGGTAAGTAAATTTAACGCATAAGAATATATGAGTTTGACAAATCGAAAAGCAATACGCAGGCGGGTACGTACGCGTATTCGTAAGAAGATAGCCGGTACACCGGAGCGTCCGCGTCTTGCTGTCTTTTTCTCTAATCAGCATGTGTACGCGCAGGTGATAGATGATACGAAGGGTCATACCCTTGCTTCTGCCTGTAGTAAAAAACTTGGATTTTCGCGAGCTAATGCGGAAACGGCTGCTAAAGTTGGTGAGGAAATTGCCAAGAATGCTTTAGCGGTAGGTATTAACACTGTCGTTTTTGATCGTGGTGGTTTCCTTTATCACGGGAAGGTTAAATCTCTCGCCGACGCAGCACGTCAAGCCGGACTTCAATTTTAACCGATAAGAATCAATGAGTACGGAACAAATACAGGACAAGGTAGAAGCGGCACCCGAAGATGCGGCTACTCCGGAACAAGCTGTCGGTACCACACCGGCACCTCAGCAATCTCACGGTACACGCCCCCCGCGTAGGGATGGCGGAGGTACCGCACCGCGTGGGTCGCAGCGCCCCGGTCGTCGTGACGGAGCTTCTTCTCGTCGTGGTTCGGACGCTTCCGATGAAGATGGTCCGCAACTTGTCGAAAAGGTTGTTTATGTTAATCGGTGTGCGAAAGTTGTACAAGGCGGACGTCGTTTTTCATTTTCTGCGTTGGTAGTGGTAGGTGATAAGAACGGGAGAGTGGGATATGGTTTCGGTAAAGCGAATGAGGTATCGGATGCTATACGGAAGGGGACGGATGCGGCCAAACGCGCGATGAAGCGTGTGGTAGTAGTGAATGAAACGTTACCGCACGAGATATACAGTGAATTCGGGGGAGCGAAGATTGTATTGAAACCTGCGGCACCCGGTACGGGATTGGTAGCGGGTGAAAAGGTGCGAGCGGTATTGGAAGCAGCCGGAGTAAGCAATGTTATCGCTAAATCTCTCGGTTCATCTAATGCGGCTAATGTGGTAAAAGCCACGATGCAGGCTATGCTTGTCATGCGTACGGCTGACCAAGTATTATCTGCCCGTGGTAAGAAAAAGAAGGAAAAGGAATCTGTGTAAATTAATAATTTATTACGACTATGTTGACACTTCATTCACATAAACCGACTCCGGGGTCTAGGCATCGTAAAAAGCGTATCGGGAACGGGGAAAGTTCCGGACTCGGTAAGACCTGCGGAAAGGGTAATAAGGGACAGAAATCGCGTTCCGGTGGTTCGATACGTCCGGGTTTTGAAGGCGGTCAAATGCCGTTGCATCGTCGCCTTCCCAAGAAGGGATTCAGCAATGCGCGTTTTCGTGCGAATGTGGCTATCGTGAACCTTTCTCAACTCGAACGGGTATTCAATGCCGGGGATACGGTTACAGAACTCGAATTACGTTCTACCGGGCTTGTAAAGGGTCGTTGCGATGCCGTTAAACTACTTGGAACGGGGGAATTAAGCAAAGCTTTAACTGTTTCCGTAGACTTAGCAAGTGCATCCGCTGCTCAGAAAATATCTGCGGCAGGTGGTTCTCTTACGGTGCTCAGCAAAGTTGCTGAGAAGCCGGAATAATTATTCATTTTTAACCCCGCGCACTCGGTGGGGATATTTCTCTGCCGAGTGCGGCGGTTGACATCGAAGGGGAGTCCGTATATGCGCGTACGGTGTCCCGCGGTGAGTAAGCGAGGGGAGATTATGGTCCCCTCATCTCTGTAAAATCTCTTATGATAGCAGCCTTTGCCAATACCATGAAGGTTCCGGAACTCCGGAGCCGAATCCTCTTTACTCTGGCCCTTATCGTCGTGGTTCGTCTCGGTGTGCATCTTCCTTTACCGGGGGTGGATGTACACGCTTTGACTACTTATTTACAGGAGCAAGCGGCGGATGAAGGTAGTCCTATGGCAGCCTTAGGTGCCATACTTACTATTTTTTCCGGTGGTGGTTTACAGCAATGCGGTATCTTTGCCTTGGGTATTATGCCGTATATTTCCGCTTCCATTATGACTCAATTGATGGGGGCCGTACTCCCCTCGTGGAAAAAAATGCTGGAAGAGGAGGGTGGACGCCAGAAGATGACGAGGTATACGCGTATCTTGGCGATCATCATAGCTATCGTGCAAGGATTTTTACTGACTCGTACCTTGGAAAATCCATCTTCTATCGGGCTGGATGTCGGTAACCTTGTTATGCATCCGGGGTGGATTTTTAACCTTTCAACAATTTTTATTATTGTAACCGGTACCATGTTCCTTATGTGGATCGGTGATCAAATTACCGAGCGTGGGGTGGGTAACGGTATTTCACTCATCATCTCGGTGAATATTATCTCCGCTCTCCCGGGTGCTTTCTCCATGGCATGGAAAACTTTTGTGATGCAGGGCGGCGAAATTAACCCTTTGGGGTCTCTCACCCTCGTAGCCCTCATCCTGTTCATGATTGTGGTAGTGGCATTGGTAGTTACTGTCAGTCAGGCACAGCGTCGTATACCGGTACAACAGGCTAAGCGCGTGGTAGGGCACGGAAAGATGACGCAGGGCGGAACAACCTATTTACCCCTTAAACTCAATTATTCGGGGGTTATGCCGGTTATTTTTGCGACGGCAATTTTGGCATTGCCGGGTATGCTTGTTACACAACTTTTTTCCGGTGATTCTTTCTGGGCTTCCCTCGTTTCTAATATTCTGTCCCCGAGTGATATCTGGTATTATCTCATTTCGTCGTTCATGATCTTTTTCTTCTCTTTCTTCTGGGTTGCCACCATGTTCCAACCTCAGCAGATTTCCGAGAATCTTAAGCGTTCCGGGAGTTATATCCCGGGGATTCGTCCGGGGCCCGCTACGGCATCTTTCCTAGACCAAACGATGACGCGTTTGACCTTTGCCGGTTCCCTTTTTCTTACACTTATTTATTTCCTGCCGAGTTTACTTTCTGTTTTCGGTGCCTTACCGCACATCGTTACTCAATTCTTCGGCGGTACATCTTTGCTCATTTTAGTAGGTGTGCTGCTGGATATGATGCGTCAGGTGGAAGCCACGTTACTGCAGAAAAATTACGATGGCTTTATGAAGAAAGGACGCCTGCGCGGCAAATATGCTCACCTCCAAGGTACAGGCGCACCCGCCGAAGGGAAGGGACTCGTTATCCTCTGGGTCTTTATCGCTCTCTCCGTCCTGACCTGTATCATCATCATGGTCTCGTAAATAGCGTACTTTCGGAAGTGGTATGCGGATGTTGTTTATTATATCGCTTACTGCGGCTGCGTATGTGTATTTTCGTGCGGTTCATCCGACATCGTGGAAGTGGTGGGTCAAGTTGCTGATAGGTATATTGTTGCTGCTTGTAGGTGGGATATTCGGTGTATTGAGGAAGATCGGCGGTACACTGCCCTTTGCGCCGGACCTCGATGCGTGGTTTTTACTGACTTATTCCGGGACATATTTGCTGCTGATGATTTACATGGTATTTTTGCTTGTAGGCGGCGAAATCATCGGAATCCTGCTTCGGGTGGTACCATCGTGGCGGCGTAAGGAAAAAGACGAGCGGCGGCGTATGCGCAATTGTGCGAATGCCGTACTCTTTGCGGTAGCTGTCGTTACTTGTGCGGTGGGTATGTACAATGCGCTCTGTGCGCCGCGTGTGGTAGATGTTAACCTGAATTTTCCGATTACTAAACCCTTACGCATGGTTCTCCTCTCTGATATTCACGTGGATGCCATCAAAGATGAACAATACGTGCAGGGTATTGTCGATCAAACTCTCGCGCTGCAGCCGGATATTATCGTGATCACCGGGGACTTCGTAGACGGCAGCGTGCAGCAGCGTTACGCGTCCATGCAACCTCTGTCCCGTTTGCGTGCTCCTCTCGGGGTGTACGCTGTGCCGGGTAACCACGAATACTACTCCGGCTACGATGCTTGGCTTCCGGCACTGCGACGTTTAGGTATGCATGTGTTGAATAATGAACATGTTGTGCTCGATGAATACGGAGTTGTTCTCGCCGGTGTTACTGATCCGGCAGCGCGTGCCTTTAATCTGGAACAACCGGACATCGGCAAGGCTCTGCGCGGTGCCCCGAAAGATAAACCGGTTATTTTGCTGGCTCACCAACCCAAAATCGCTGTAGACGCCGAAAAATACGGTGCGGCACTTCAACTTTCCGGTCATACTCACGGTGGTATGGTGCTCGGTTT
>CAZJIH010000090.1:0-8630 GCA_964545935.1 uncultured Akkermansia sp.
GTGAAGGGGAAAAATAATTTGCGAGGCGGCGGTGTAAATCTTTGGCTTTTCCCACGTAAATAACGCGACCTCCCTCCCCGCGCATCAGGTATACACCCGGTCTGTGCGGTGTGCTGCGCCACTTCTCTTTTAAGGTATTCCCTGCCATCTGCCCGTATTATACTACATCTCCCCTGCCTACACCAAGTAATTTTACTCCGGTACAGCGAAAAAATCCGCAAAATGCGGCACAGGGGGGGAAAACTGCGGCGTGAGCGGTTGTTCAACGACCGACCGGCGCTTCACAGTCACATCTGTCCCGAGAAAGATATGAGTTTTGCAGAGGGTGATGACTTTGATGCGGAAAACGCGGGGGTGATCAAGTACGAGGTACGAAGAACGAAGTACGAAGTGAAAGAGTTAAGCGCAAAGGAGTTGCGCAGACAGAAACGATGAACGCAAAGCGGGGACGATGCGTGGGAACTAAATCCTTGCGCCCGTGAGGTTGAAGCCCCCTCGGTACACAGAGCGTCTGTAACACGCCCGGAAATCAGCGACGCGGCGATTTTCGAAAATTTTGTCGGGGTAGGTGCGCTTTACAGCGCTTCTTCCGCGAGTAAGCGGCAACCGCGTAAGTCGAGTTTGCCGGTAGCGAGCACAGGTATAGCTTCCACGGGTACCAGGTAACGTGGTGCCCAGAGGTTAGGCAAGTCACGCGCGGCTAATTGAGCGCGTATATCGTTAAGTATTTCACGCTCCCGGGAGCTTCGTTGGTGTTCGGACAAGGCGGAAAGCAGCACCAAAGCTTCACCTTTTTGTTTATCTACCACCCCGGTAATCGCTATTTTGAGACCATCTTCGGGGTTAAGCCGTAAGATTTGACCGATCGCCTGTTCTATAGCTTCATGCGGCACCATTTCTCCTCCGATTTTAGAAAAGCGGGAGAGGCGACCGCCGAGGGTGATGAAACCGTTAAGATCGAGCTGTCCGATATCCCCGCTCTTAAACCATCCGTCTCGAAAGATGTCGGCGTTAAGTTCCGGTTTACCGACGTATCCGCTGAAGATATTCGCTCCTCGGAACCAGATCATTCCGCGTTCGGAGTTGGGGAGTACACGTGAATCATCGTCTACATCCGTGATGCGGACGGCAATACCCGGGAGAGGTGCGCCGATGCTGCGTTTGACGAGTCCCGGCACATAAAAAGCCGATCCCGGTACAGGCGGCGCGTCCGCTACATTTACCGAACACACGGGAGTTGCCTCGGTCAGTCCGTATCCTTCCATTAATCTTACACCGCATTTTTCCTCAAATCCTTTTTCTACATCCTCCTGCAATTTTTCCGCCCCTACTATGAAACACCGTACACTCGCGAAGGTCTTTTCATTTGCCCGCCGGAGCATGGCTCGTGCGAATGTGGGGGTAGCACAGAGTAGTGTCAGACGATGTTTTACCGTTAATTCACAGAGCGTGCGTGCGTCAGTCGGATTCGGATAGGTGTAGATAGGATACCCGCACAGCAGGGGAAGCATCAGCGTTACGGTAAGTCCGAAACTGTGAAATATAGGCAAACTCCCCAAAAAACGTTCATCGTGTAAGTCTATACGACAAGCGCATTGTGCCACATTCGCCAATATCATCCGGTGGGTAAGTGCTACTCCCTTAGGTTCGCCGGAAGAACCGGAGGTAAAAAGCATCACGGCTTCATCTCTTCCCCGGTGCGCATCGGTGTCGTACATCTTACATATCAGGGATGCCGGCGCCGCCCGCGCGAGTAGCACATTCGCGAGGAGGGCAGGTTTGGATAGCTTATGCAGCAGGTCCTCTGCCACAAGAAGTTGCTCCTCAGCCGGCCACGGAAAACCGGGCAGCTTTTCTATAAACTTACGCGCCGTAATAAAGGTTTTGAGTTGAGCTTGGCGTACCGTGCTTTCGAAGGCAGCGCGGGATGAAGCATAGTTGATCATCACCGGGGTTACTCCCGCCAGTAAACACGAGATGAGCGCGAGTGTACCGGCAGGTCCGGGAGGTAATATGATTCCCACGCGCCGCTCCCCACGCTTCTTTAACACACGCGCAATGGTCATCGCTACCCCAAGTAACTTGTAATTCGAAAATACCATGCCGCTCAACCCGTCCGTTATCTCTGTATGCGGGTGTGCACACATCGTATGTACAATCCGGGTGGTCAATGATCCTTCTAACAATGGACGCGCGGAAAAAAGTTCTTCCCCCTTTTCCATCCATGCCCCCAAGAGTCTTTCCCCGGTCTGTGGTCCGGGTGCTAATTTGCGCAGTATGTGAAATTCTTCACAGCATCCCTCTTCGGCGTTATCGCGGTATAGGTTGGTAAGGGTATCGCCGTAATATCCCAGAAATACAGGAACAGGCGCAATGTGCAAACTCCCTAAGTGTTTCAGAAACGGCGAGGGTACATCTGCCAAAGTCCCCCGTGTTTTTGCTACCTGTCCGGGTAAAAAAACTACACTACGCCCGGTATTCATGTGCGCAAGGATTTGCTCCCGTACCGCACGCGATGTCGTATGACGAAAATCAAAGTATTCTATCGATATGTCTTTCGTTTTCAGATACTCCATGATCTCCGGTGCCGGCGGAAATGTACTGTCTACCAAATAACATACCCTCCCTTCCAACATGTGGTGCAGCGCTTTCCCAGCTTCTATACTCAGACGATTAGGCATATAAAACCCGGGCTTTACTAGGTTCTCCTGTCCCTGTACATTCAATTTTGCCATATTCTCTCCTCCCACCAGTCTACCAAATTTATCCTGCTTTGTCAATGCTTTATCATACATCCGAAGAAAAACCTGTCCGTGCGTGCTTCAGTATCCTGCCGCCCATGCTGTAATCCGTACCGAGCTTGCGTGGGGTGCGCTTGAGCACCGGCACGTCCGAGATCGGAAATTTATCGGGAATGAGCCGGCAAACGAGGAAAAATTTTATCGGAAGTAGAGATAAATCGGCGATGGAATACGAAGGCGATGAGAGAAAGCGAAAAGATAAAACTCCACCATGCGCCTTGAGGGCCCATAGCCAGAAAGAGCCAATCCGTGCGAATAAGTATAACAGACAGAGGGAACCCGAAAAACCAGTAGCAGCAGATATTTGCCCAAGTGATGACGGATGTGTCGTGGCAACCTCGCAGTAAGCCTGACATAAGTGCCTGTGTCGCGTCCGAAAACTGGTAAATAGCGCAGAGTACCATTAAGGTAGATGTTGTAGCGAGGACTGTGGGGTCGGATGTGTAAAGGGAGATAATTTCTTTACGCCAGACAATTATAGCCACAACAAAGACGAGGGTTGCGGCATACATAAAGCGGGAAACCGAGCTAACCATCGAACGGAAGGCACGGCTGTTTCGTGCGCCGACGTGATGAGCTGCGCGAATGGAGACAGCTACACTTAAACTCAGGGGAAACATGAACAATATACTCGAAATGTTGATAGCGATTTGCTGAGAACTAACCATTTGTGCCCCCAGAGGCGCAATCACGAAGGTAATAACGCAGAAATAACTCATTTCACACAGGGAGGCCACACCCAAAGGTAAACCCGGACGGAGCACACGCCATACGAAAATACCCGAGCGGAGACGCAGAGAAAGCAAATGGCGTGCTACCGCAGCATGGCGACGCGACATCAGGAGCATCCCCGACAAAACCAGGCACATCAACCAATGCACGATGGCAGTAGCCAGACCGCAACCTGCGCCGCCGAGTGCAGGGAATCCCCACCACCCGAGTACACAGGCATAGTTGAGAGGAATGTTGAGCAACAAACCGAGAAAACATACCACCATAGCCGGACGAGTTCGGGCATAGCCTTCCCAACATCCCTGTACCACACGCATAAGGAGAGATGCCGGGATAGCGTACATCACAAAAGTGACGTAGTTACCGGCTTCCTGCGCCGTACTCGCGGAGTCCGTAATATACGGGAATACCATACTACCCGCGTAAAGTAAGAGGAATTCCGGTACCATGAGTACCACACTGAGCCACTTTGCGCTGTTCAACAGTAAACCGACACGTCCTTCCTGTCCGGCTCCTATACAGCGAGCGACCATAGGGCCGAGCATACCTAAAACCGCACCTACGGAAACCATAATAGGTGCTGTAACCGAGGTACCGAGAGCTACGGCTGCCAAGGCAGATGTTCCCGCTCTTCCGGCGATAATAGTATCGGTTACTCCCATGCCTATGCTCATCAGGTTTGCCAAGTAGAGCGGTAGCATGAGAGCAAGTACGCGCCTTAATTCAACGTAGGCGGAGCGTTTGCGGACGGAAAGGCGGGAAGACATACGATGTTACGGATTCGGCTACGATAGCAGGAGTTCACGTTGCCAATGCATCAGTGCTCCCAAGCCGGCAGCTTCGTCCCCCGCGATAGACTCCGCCTGTGCACGTGAAGCAATGAGACAGGCGTCGATACCGAGCTGCAACGCGATGCTATCCCGTTTATTCAACCAGTGTTCGAGTCTGTGTTCATAGCCTGCGTCGACCTGTTTTCGCACGCCGGGAATCCGTTTTAGGGGGTACTCATATTCATCGAGAAGCCGGAAATGCCGCACAGCCGCTTTATATCGCGTGATACGTTTTCTGTTACCGCGGGGCGGAGGCGGTTCACCGAACCCCTGCAATACAACACTCCGCCGAAGAAGTTCTTCGTTAGAACACACCATAAAAGCCGGTTTATCCGCTTCACGTGCTTCATTATCGCGCCAATACCACAGTGCTCGCAGAGCCGCAAGCCCGCGACGTGTCAGGGTACCGCTACCGCGAATACGCCATGGCTCGGCAGTATGTGTATTTTCGCGTTGACGTGCCTGTTCTATGTAGTATTCACAGCTTTCCGCGAACCAATTATACCTATCGAGTGTCCGTAATTCACTTACCAAACAATCCGCCAACTTAAGCATATACTTAACATCCCCCAGAGCGTAAACCTGCATGGCTTCGGGAATAGGACGCTTCCCCCAGTCTGCTTTTTGATTCCCTTTGCTCAATTGAATACCGAAAAAATGTCCGATGAGTGCCGCAAGTCCGAATTGTTCATATCCGAGTAGACGAGCGGCTACTTGGGTATCGAGAACCATAGCGGGTAATTTGCCGAATGTCCGGCGCAAAAGCGAAATATCGTAATCCGCTCCGTGCATCCAGACCCGAGCACCGACTAACCAATCGATAAACGGTTGCATGTCATCCGATGCCAGCGGGTCAATGATTTCCGTCCCACTCTCATCCGCATACTGAATGAGACAAAGGCGCTCCCGGTAGCGGTGCAAACTATCCGCTTCCAAATCCAGAGCCGTACGCTCCGGTTTCTGAGCACGGGCTCGTACTGCCCACTCCTGCAACCCCTGACGCTCCGTGATCATCGCTCACCTATCCTAGCACAGTTCCCCACAAATAGCAAGACTGAACCTGACCGTCCACCCACAATGCTCATCGTCCACCACGAAATCCTTCAGTGCATCGGTCTATGTTTTAAGGATTACGGAAGCAATGATTCAGTTGAGATACAGAGAAGGTCGGAGGGGTTTTACCGTGTGCTAATGCGTCTATAACTCGGTCATAATGTTCTAATTTAAGGGAGAGGTAGCACATACAACGTTGTAACTCTTCCAATTGATTTGATAAACGTTCCTTTGTTTCAAGCATCAATTTACGTCGTTCGCGTAAAGTTTCCTCGCCTTCATCGACCATGGCAAAATAACGTTTCATATCCGGGAGGGATAACCCCGCAGCGCGTAAACAACGTATTGTATTGACCCGGCTTATTTCGTATTCGCCGTAGCATCTGTTACCTGAGCCATCGCGAGGTACAGGCGGTATAATACCTTCAGCTTCGTAAAAACGGAGGGTAGCGGCGGATAAACCGGAAGCGGCAGCGACCTGAGCTATAGTTTGACTTTCCTGCATAGGGTTATTATACATCTTCAGGTAACATGAAGGGAAGAAAATTTTTACTTGCAAATGTAAAAAAATGATGTAAACTTAACGGCGTATGAGCAAGGAGAATTCATCAGAGGAAGAAAATATGCGCGCACAACGGCAACGTTCGTTAGATGCGGCTATGTTACAGATTCAGAAAGACTTTGGGGAGACAGCCATCATGAGGCTGGGGGATCGTAAAACCTTACAGGTAGATGCTATACCGACCGGTAATCTACTCATAGATCGTGCTTTAGGTGTAGGTGGTTTCCCGCGCGGCAGGATAGTGGAAGTATTCGGTCCGGAGTCCTCCGGTAAAACGACACTTACACTCACGGTTGTCGCGCAGGCTCAGAAAGCCGGCGGTTTGGCAGCATTTATTGATGTAGAGCACGCACTGGACCCATCGTATGCGGCTAAGCTGGGTGTTAATTTAGATGATTTGCTCGTATCGCAACCCGGAAGCGGCGAAGAAGCTTTGCAGATATGTGAAGCTTTGGTACGTTCCAATGCGATTGATGTCGTTGTGGTTGACTCCGTAGCGGCACTGGTTACACGTCAGGAACTTGAGGGAGACATAGGGGACAGCACCGTGGGGGCACAGGCTCGGCTTATGAGCGCGGCTCTGCGTAAATTGACTTCGCTGATAGCCAAGGCAAGCACTGTGTGTATCTTTACCAACCAGATACGCGAGAAGATAGGTGTTATGTTCGGGAATCCGGAAACAACTCCCGGCGGGCGGGCGCTGAAATTCTACGCGTCCGTGCGTTGCGATATCCGACGCATCGGGCAAATTAAGGGTACGGATGGTGCTGTGGCGGGTAACCGTACTAAGCTCAAAGTAGTAAAGAATAAGGTTGCTCCTCCCTTTACCGAATGTGAATTCGACATCATCTACAACGAAGGTATCTCCTCCGTCGGCAGTCTCATCGATCTCGCCTTAGAATACGATATCATCCAAAAACGGGGCTCGTGGTTCAGCTACGGTGGTTCCCAACTTGCCCAAGGACGCGATGCAGCAAAGGAGGAATTGCGCAGGAATCCGACGCTTTACGCTGAAATTGAGGCAAAGGTACGGGCAAAGCTCGACGAAAGAATTACAAAATAAGGGATTGGTATTGAGGTAGGTACGTGGTGTGTCATGGAAGAGAGCCTTCCCAGAGCTCGCGTGGAGGTGGATACCCGTGCGGTAGTGCACAACTTCGGAGTGGTGCGCAGTATTGTAGGTGATGCACGGGTGATGCCCGTAGTGAAGGCGGACGCATACGGACATGGTTTGGAAGAAGTTGTGCGTGCGCTCGATGAAGTGAGTCCGTCTTTTTTCGGTGTAGCTAATGTGGCAGAGGCGAGACGCGTAGCCGCCGTCAGTAGTAAAACGCCCCCTTTTTTACTCGGACCGAGCGCACCCGGTGAACGAGAGGAAATCGCGCGTCGCGGTTGGGGAGTTACTCTTTCATCATGGGAGGAAGCTCAGCACTTCGAGAACATTGCGGCAGGTATGCAGCACGTTTTACCCGTGCATCTAGCTTTCGATACGGGTATGGGACGAGAAGGTTTCCTTCCGGAGGAGCTCGGCTCCCTCCTGCCTCAACTGAGCTCTCTCTCGCATCTGCGTGTGGAGGGTGTGATGTCGCACATGCCGTGCGCGGACGAAGATGAGGAGTTTTCCCGTTCGCAGATTCGGCTTTTTGAGCAGTGTGTGAACGAAATAGCGCAACACACCGAATTGCATTTTGTGCACTTAGCTGCCAGTGCCGGTATCCTACGCTTTAAAATTCCCTGTGCGAATATGGTGCGTCCGGGGCTCATGCTCTACGGAGTTTCCCCTGTACCGTGCCTTCAGGCAAAAGAGTTACGACCGACTTTGCGTCTCCTTGCAACAGTTACGTTGGTGCGTACTTTACCACCGGAACACGGTGTCTCCTACGGTCGTTCCTACATGACTTCCGCACCTACTCGCGTCGCCACTATCGGTATCGGGTACGCGGACGGTTGGCGTCGCTGTTTTTCCGGCAAAGGTGTGTGTGTGTGTATTCGCGGCGTGAAATGTCCTACCTTGGGACGTGTAACGATGGACCAAATCATGGCGGATGTTAGTGCGGTACCCGAGGTACAGACCGGTGATGAAGCGGAACTTATCGGTTCATCCCAACAGGTGGAAGAATTAGCACGCCTAGCCGGTACCATCCCATGGGATATATTCACCGGACTCGGACCGAGACTGAGCCGCTGCTCATACCTCCCCGCCTCGGTTCCCACCACACCCTCCCCCCCTGCCGCATCTTAGATCCTTGATTTAGGATTGAGAATAGCGTCACTGCCGTGGCGCAAAGATTTTTTTTACGATGCAAAGCCGGGCGGCGTAGCTAATTTCTATATCGCGTTATATTTGCGGAGTAATCGGACAGCGGGGAAGTAGCTATTTTCCACGGCGGCTCCGAGGGCTGTTACTCCGTTTACCTGAGCATTGATATCGGCACCGGCGGCAATGTACATCTCGGCGATTTCGACCTCGTGAAATTCGGCTGCGGCAATCAGCGGGGAGAAATCGGGCACTCCGTCATAATAATCGCGCACCAAAAAGGAAAAGAAGCTCGCCGACCCGCAGGTGGCGTGGTAGAACCCGAGTTTGCCACTTTGTGTTGGTGGTGTAAACTTCTTTCTGTAAATTCAAATGGACACTTCTCGCACAGCTCT
>CAZJIH010000091.1:0-1335 GCA_964545935.1 uncultured Akkermansia sp.
AAAGCCGCTGATATGGCGGAGAACTCTGAGGTACGGGGATGTATGGTTATAAAACCTTGGGGGTATGCCATTTGGGAACTTATTCAGCAGCAATTGGATACGGAATTTAAGCGCACCGGGCACACGAATGCTTATTTCCCCATGCTCATTCCCGTCGCCTATCTCGAAAAGGAAGCGGAGCACGCGGAAGGTTTTGCGACGGAGTGCGCTGTGGTTACACACCACCGTCTGGAAGCGGTCAAGGATCCCGAAACCGGGAAAACACGTATGATACCCGCCGGAGAATTGACCGACAAATATGTCATACGCCCGACATCCGAAACGGTAATCGGTGCGGCATTTTCTCGGTGGCTGGAAAGTTATCGCGACCTTCCTATCAAGGTGAATCAATGGTGCAATGTCATGCGCTGGGAAATGCGTCCGCGTATATTCCTGCGAACAGCGGAATTTTTATGGCAGGAGGGACACACCGCGCATGAAACTCGGGAAGAAGCGGAGCAGGAGACCGCTACCATGCACAAAGTGTACGAAACTTTTCAGCGGGAAGTATTAGCGGTGCCCTCCATAGCCGGGGAAAAGACGGAACATGAGCGTTTTCCCGGGGCGGTACGGACATATACGGTAGAAGCGATGGTGCAGGACCGTAAAGCGATTCAGGCGGGTACATCCCATTTTTTGGGACAGAATTTTGCGAAGGCGCAGAACATCACCTTTGCCGGACGCAACAATGAACGGCAGACTGCTTGGACGACATCTTGGGGGGTATCCACTCGGATGATCGGCATGCTCATCATGGCACATTCGGATGACGATGGCTTGGTGTGTCCGCCGCGTGTGGCACCGCGTCAGATAGTTATTATCCCCATCACCCCGAAAGAGGAGAACCGGCGGCAGATAACGGAGCATTGTCGCGAGCTCGCGACCCGTCTCGCCGAGCAACAGTACCACGGACTTCCCCTGCGCACGGAGGTCGATGAACGCGACATCAACTCCGGCATCAAGAAATGGGAGTGGATTAAGAAAGGGGTACCCGTACGCATCGAGATCGGACCGCGAGATCTGGAAAAGGGCGCGGTCTGTCTCGCCCGCCGTGACCGTCCGGTTACCGAAAAAGAATTTATATCGGAAGTTGAGTTTACTGAGAAGGTTACGCAGATACTGGATTCGATACAGGCTGAGCTATTGAAGCGGCAGCAAACCTTCCGGGATGCCCACATTCGCACCTGTGATGATTTAGAGGAATTCAAGCGGAATTTCAGCGGGGAAGGGGATGCCGATTGGCTTTTGTGCCCGTGGGACGGCACCCCGGAGCAGGAGGAAGAGCTCGGTAAGTCC
>CAZJIH010000091.1:1435-8490 GCA_964545935.1 uncultured Akkermansia sp.
AGGAGGAAGAGCTCGGTAAGTCCCTACGTATCTCCATCCGTTGTATACCGAGCGGAGATTCGGGGCACGGACCCGCCGTTCCCTGCATATTAACCGGGCGTCCCACCACACGGCGCGTTCTTTGGGCCCGCAGTTACTAACACCCACCGCCATGTCACAGATTCCCACACCATCCGAAAACACACCGGAGCCATCGGTCGGCGGCGGGGGGGGAGGCACTTCGTGCCCGGAAGCAACATCGGGATTTTACCGATTCGCGGCAGCGGTACCTCGCATACGTACGGCGGATGTAACCGGTAACACCGAAGCCTTGGTCGCGGCGGCTCAGGATGCGGCCGAAATCGGTGCTCACGTTGTCCTCTTTCCGGAGCTATCCCTGACCGGATACACGTGCGGTGACCTCTTTTTTCAATCTTCCCTGCAACGAGCCACTCTCCGTGGTTTGCGGGAATTTGCCGCTCGTACAGCCGGGCTATCCTGCGTGTTTATTACTACCATTCCGCTCGTGGTCCAAGATGCTTTGTTCAACGTGGCGGTAATTCTGCAAGGGGGACATTTACTCGGTCTGGTTCCCAAATCGATTTTACCCAATTACAGAGAATTTTACGAACGCCGGCAGTTTCGTCCCGCCGCCGAGCTCCGCGCCGAAGAAGTAAATCTCCCCGGGTTCGGCACGGTACCCATCGGGACAGACCTCCTATTCAACGACGGAGCCGGTCTTATTTTCGGAGTCGAAATCTGTGAAGACCTCTGGTCGGTTCTTCCCCCGAGTTCTCGTTTAGCCTTACTCGGGGCTCGTGTCATTTTTAATCCCTGCGCGAGTACCGAACTTGCCGGGAAAGCTCAGTACCGAAGGCAACTCGTTGCCCAACAGAGCGGAACCTGTCTCTGCGCCTATGTGCTCGCTTCCGCCGGCATGGGAGAAAGTTCGCAGGATGTCGTCTACGGCGGACATGCCATCATTGCCGAAAACGGTCACCTCCTCGCCGAAAATCAACGATTTTCTCCCACGACAACGCTCACCTGCGCCGATATCGATACGGAACGCCTGTCGGCGGCGCGTCTGAGTGAGAGTTCTTTCAACGAGAATCATCTGCCGCGGGAGTGGAGAAGCTGTCGTACCGTCGCTTTGGCTCCGTTACCCGGTGGTTGCGACTTGCGCTTCGCCCGCATCCGGAAGCGTCCCTTCCTTCCCCCGCCCGCGCAGGCTGCCGAACGTTGCGAGGAGATTCTCAATATTCAATCTACCGGGCTTGCCAAGCGTATGGAGCATACCCACGCTGAGTCACTTGTCATTGGTGTATCCGGCGGTCTGGATAGTTCATTAGCCCTGCTGGTCTGTGTCCGTGCCTGCAAGTTCCTCGGGGCGGACCCCGCTTGTATACGTGCCGTCACAATGCCCGGTTTCGGTACAACGGATCGCACGCATGACAATGCAGCGCGGCTGGCAGAGCTCGTGGGCGCGTCGCTCAGTGAAGCGGATATACGCGAGCTCTGTCTGAAACAGTTTGAGCTCTTACATTTTGACCCGTCCGTACGTTCGACCACCTACGAAAATGTGCAGGCGCGTACGCGTACTCAATTGCTCATGAATCTCGCGAACATGCACCGAGGACTCGTGGTAGGTACGGGTGACCTCTCGGAAATTGCCCTCGGGTGGTCCACTTACAACGGCGATCACATGAGTATGTACGCCGTCAATTGTTCTGTCCCGAAGTCGCTTATCCGCTGCCTTATCTCTCACATCGCACTCGATAGTTCACCCGCGCTCGCCTCTGTACTTCAGGATATTATCGATACACCGGTCAGTCCGGAGCTCCTCCCTCCTTCTTCCGACGGCTCGCTCAACCAAAAAACTGAGGATATCCTCGGCCCGTACGACCTACACGATTTCTTCCTCTACCATTTTATAAAATACGGTGCCTCACCGGAAAAGTTGCTCGCCTTAGCTACCCATGTCTGGCGCGATGATTACGAACCTGAGACGATCCGTCGTACCCTCTCCGTTTTCCTGCGCCGCTTCTTCTCTCAACAATTCAAACGTAGTTGTATCCCGGACGGTCCTAAAGTCGGTACCATTTCGCTTTCCCCGCGCGGTGACTGGCGTATGCCGACAGACGCTGAACCGCCGCGCACGACCTTTTGATTTCACACCTGTCCCGATAAAATTTTCGAAAATCGCCGCGATGCTGGTTTTTTTTCTTGCATTCAAGTGGCTTTATGGGGTAAAAAAGTGGCGCGTTAACCATCCGGCGTTTATGAAGTACACAAAATCAGGAAATACAGGCGTAGGTCCGCGCGAATGTTCGGGGTGCGTGTATATCGGTGCATGGAGTGTACCTGCGGGTCGGAAATTATAACGATAACAAATTGAACTCATGAAAAAATTACTTACCATACTTTTAGGACTTATGACATTCAACGTAGTATCCCAAGCGGCTTCGCCGGTGCAGGGGAAAAAGGTGCTCATCGCGTATTTTTCCCGTACCGGTCAAAATTATGTATCCGGCGACATAGTAAATCTCACGGTCGGTAATACCGCCGTTGTTGCCGGGAAGATTCAGCACCTAACGGGCGGCGATATTTTTGAAATTCGCACGGTTAAGGCGTATCCGGCTGATTACCATGAGACAACGGAAGTAGCAAAGCGTGAATTGCACGAGCATGCGCGTCCGGAACTTGTCGGCGAGGTACCCGATATTTCCGGGTACGATACTATCATTTTAGGATATCCCGATTGGTGGGGTACGATGCCTATGGCAGTCTTTACATTCATCGAAAAATGCGGCAACTTGGCGGGTAAAACCGTACTTCCCTTCTGCACACACGAAGGTAGCGGCATGGGCAACAGTGTGCGTGACCTGAAAAAAGCGTGTCCCGAGGCTCAGGTTCTCACCGGACTTGCCATCAAGGGTACCCTCGTTTACCGTAAAGACCCATCCGTCGATTCTAAAATTGTACAATGGCTTAAATCTTAATTATATTTTGTATGAATAAACAAGTTATACTATTAGCGGGTGCCGGGCAAATCGGTTTGGCTATCGCGCGTCGTGTGGGAGCTGGACGTTCCATTGTGGTCGGTGATAAACGGATAGAAAATGCTGAGCGCACGGTTCAGGTATTGCGTCAGGCCGGGTTTGATGCTTTTCCGGTTGTTCTTGATTTGGCGCAGCGTGCGTCCGTATGTTCGTTTATTGCGTGCGGCACGGAGAGGGGAGAGGTAACGACTCTCATCAATGCGGCTGGGGTTTCTCCGAGTCAGGCGGATATTCCGACTATCCTTCGGGTGGATTTATACGGGACAGCTGTTTTATTGGAAGAAGTCGGTCGCGTGATCACTGTCGGTGGTTCGGGTGTTACCGTTTCCAGCCAATCCGGGCACCGGCTTCCCGCGCTTTCGCCGGAGGAGGATGCGGCTTTGGCCGTTACCGCTACCGAAGATTTGCTTACGCTGCCGATGTTGCAACCCGAAGTTATCCGTGATTCGTTGCACGCGTACCAACTTGCCAAGCGTTGCAATGTCAAACGAGTTATGGCGGAGGCTGTCAAATGGGGAACCCGAGGCGCTCGTCTGAATTCTATTTCACCGGGGATCATTGTTACCCCGCTGGCTCTGGATGAATTTAACGGGCCACGCGGTGATTTTTACAAGGATATGTTCGCTAAGTGTCCCGCCGGTCGTCCGGGTACCGCCGATGAAGTCGCCAATGTCGCGGAACTCCTCCTCGGCCCGCAGGGAAACTTTATTACCGGTTCGGATTTCCTCGTTGACGGCGGTGCCACCGCAGCTTTCTTTTACGGAACAAAGGGGTAAATGAGTCGTGGGAATGACGTTTCGGTATTGAGCGACGGGTTGATTGTGGGGGAACGCGGGATGGGGGAGTGGTGACATGATCCTACGGGAATTCAGAGAATCCGACAGAGCGGAAGCGGTAAAGTTATTTTACCGTACGGTGCATGCGATCAATGCGCGTGATTATACGCTCGAGCAGCTGGATGCCTGGGCACCGGCGCATATCGATCCGGTGAAATGGTGTAGTTCCTTTGCTTCTCATTTTTCCTTGGTAGCGATCGAAAACGGGCTTTTGGTGGGTTTCGGGGATGTCGATATCACCGCCGGCTTCCTCGACCGCCTGTATGTTCACGCCGACTTCCAACGCCGGGGAATTGCTTCCGCCCTCTGCGATTCCTTAGAGCGGCATGTCCTTTACCCTACCGTTACAACGCATGCATCCGTTACCGCCGAACCCTTTTTCGCAAAACGCGGATACGTAACCCTCAAAAAACAACAGGTCGAGTGTCACGGGGTACGACTTACCAATTTCGTCATGGTAAAAACGCTCGGTAGGTAGAGTGTATTTGGGGCAGGAAGAGACGGGGAGATCAAGTACGAGGTACGAAGTGAAGGGTTTAGGCGCACGGAGCTGCGCGGGCACGGCGGGAGGAGGTAAGGTCAAAACGTTGTGCGGAAACTAAATCCATGCACCCGTGCGGTTGAAGCCCCCTTGGTACGCAGAGCGTCTGCAGCCCGCACGGGAATTAGCATCGTAGCGATTTTTGAAAATTTTATCGGGGCAGGTGCGGTGCGATGTCGGATTTTACATAATTATTTGCATTTTATTGCGGGGTGAGGTATAATCCATTCACGAATGATGCGCGGAGAAACACAGAATACACGAATCAGGCGGCACGGTAAGAGCCGACACGTATGCCTGAACTCAGGGCATAGAGTGGGCAGGGGGCTTATTTGTTTGCTGACGCTGCTGAGCGGTATGGTCTTCGGTGACAGCCGTTTACCTGAAACGGCGCGGAAGCAGATAGGTGTTACCGTATACTACGATGGTTCATACGAAAGCATACCTTATCCGGGCGGGGATGTACCCATAGAGCGTGGGGTATGCACGGATGTGGTCATACGTGCTTTCCGTGAACTCGGATATGATTTACAGAAAGCGGTGCATGAGGATATGCGAGCACATTTTTCGGTGTATCCGAAGAAATGGGGGTTAAAGCGACCGGACGCCAATATCGACCACCGACGTGTTCTTAATTTACAAACTTTTTTTACACGCAAAGGCTGGGCTGTCTCCATCACCGATAAAGCCGCGGATTATCTGCCCGGTGACCTCGTTACCTGCACGGTCGGCGAAAATCTCCCCCATATCATGATTGTGAGCGATAAAAAAAATGGGCGTGGGGAGCCGTTTGTTATCCACAATATAGGTAGGGGTACACAGGAAGAAGAATGTCTTTTTACTTTTCCTATTACCGGTCATTTCAGACCTGCATCTGCCCCTGTAAAATGAAAGACCTACCGGTGGGCAACGACTCTGCCGACCGCATTTCTTCATACCCCGCGGTGGGTCTTTCGCTACCCTCTCCATCCCCGTGCTGACCGCTACGAGGCGTTTTAGTAAATGAAAAGAGAGCACTACCTCGCATCACGTGACCGTCAGTACTCCGCTCTTTTGAGGATATTGGCTCTCCCACACGAACCGGTACGTCATTCATTTTTGTACACGCGTGGGACACGTGCGGAGATAGAAGTGATGACGTTGGAAGGGATAGTGTGTGCGCGTGCGGTCAATTCCTGCCAAGGGACATTGGAACCCATGATTTCCGCGACATCGCCCGGGCGAACATCCTGTAGATGAGTTACATCCACCATGACTTGGTCCATTGTGATACGACCGAGGACGGGGCAGTACGAATGATTGAGGTAGACGCGTGCACCGGTGTTGGAGAGGTAGTGGAGGTAGCCGTCGCCGAAACCGATACCGATAGTAGCGACGCGGGTGGGTGCGGTGGTGATGTAGGTATGGTTGTAGGAGACGCCGTGGTTATCCGGGAGAGTACGCACGAGGGTTACACGGCTGTAAAGGGTAAGCGTATTTTGCAATTCCTTGTTGAAAGGGGACGGCATAGGTGAGAAGCCGTATAGGATACGCCCGAGACGCACCATATTCGCGCAGGGAACTTTGTAATTAAAGACAGCTGAACTACTGCACAGGTGGCGGTATTCAAAAGAAAGCTCCCGAGAAAGTTCGGCTGTGGCATGTTCGAAAGCCGCTATTTGCCGGTGAGTAAAGGAGATATCCTCACTTGCCGCCGAAAGATGCGAGTAAATACCTTCTATGTGTAAATTCGGCAATTCTTTAATTTTCCCTGCCAATCCATGAATACTTTGCGGCAGCAGACCGGCGCGTCCCATGCCGGTATCAATGTTGATGTGCAGGTGAACGCGTTTACCGTAGAGTGCACCGAGGGAGTTAAAGTGCTCCGCTTCCTCAACCGACGAAAGTGCCGCACGCCATTCATTTTGTACAATGGCTTCGCGCTCCGCCGGGTAGCACGGTCCCAAAATAAAGGGACACGTGCGCGCACCGGTGTCCTGTACCCGCTTCGCTTCCGCTATCGTCGCTACCCCAAAAAACGCGATACCTTCGTTGTCCAAAGCCCGAACCACCCCCTCTAAACCATGTCCGTATGCTTCGGCTTTCACAATAGCCATGCATCGATGTTCCGGCATAACTCTTTGCACAACATGCAGATTATGCCTGATAGCATCCGTGTCAATCTCTGCCCAAGCGCGGTACAACGAACAATCAGTCATGCATGTATTCTACACCCGAAATCCGGCGTTGGCAAACAAAACACACAATCTCCCCACATCAGTCCCGAATAAATTAAAGACTTAGATGTAGGCAATGGCTTTGAGGCGGGAAGAGACGAGGGAGAGCAAGTACGAAGAACGAAGTACGATGTACGAAGTGAAGGAGTTAGGCGCAACGGAGTTGCGCGGGGATGACGGGAGGAGGCAAAGCCGAAACGATGCGTGGGAACCGGATCCATGCACCCGTGAGGTTGAAGTCCCCTCGGTACGCAGAGCGTCTGCAACCCGCATTAGGATTAGCATCGTAGCGTTTTTTTTGAGAATTTTATCGGGACGGGTGTGAACGCAGGTCGCATCAGTCCCGAATAAATTAAAGACTTAGATGTAGGCAATGGCTTTGAGGCGGGAAGAGACGAGGGAGAGCAAGTACGAAGAACGAAGT
>CAZJIH010000092.1:0-8034 GCA_964545935.1 uncultured Akkermansia sp.
ACGGTGCGGCACTTCAACTTTCCGGTCATACTCACGGTGGTATGGTGCTCGGTTTGCATCGACTCGTAGAACTCTTTAACGACGGGTTCTCCTTTGGACTCTACCAACGCGGTAACCTCCGTGTTTATGTTTCCCCGGGTACGAGTCTGTGGACAACTATGCCGCTACGCCTCGGTATACCATCCGAAATAACGGTTATCACTCTTTCATACCCTGCGCCTGCATAGACGTCATTATCCTCCAAATCGTAAATCCAAGATCGCACACGAAGTGGGAGGGTCAAAATTGTGAAGGAGCCCGCCACCCCCTCTTCCCCGCCGCATTTTAGTTTTTTGATTGAGAATAGTGAAGCTTCCGTGGCGCGAGGATTTTTACGGTGCTAAGCCGGGAAGAATGGGATGTTGTGAACCGACGGTGTAAATCTCTTTTTAAATGCAGTTTGCAAGCTAAAATTTGCGTTTTCCCTCAAAAAAAATAAATTATGCCACATCTCCGGAGAAAAAAATGACAGCCAATGCCTGCCAATTTTTTTGCTCAGACAAACGTAAATACTTGATTATCTTGCATTATGAGTGCCACATAAGGTCACCGCATTTAAAATGAGATAATCTAGTCCTGTGAAGCACAGTGTGAGGTGGTGTGCCGGCTGGGTGGTCGGTGGTCGCCTCGCATCCGAAACTCAACTTAATTATCAGACTATGAAAATTCGCTTACCGAAAGGACTTCGTAAGGCGCTGTTAGCATGTTTGACAACGCTTTTTGTAGGTTTGCCCACCACACTTGGTACAGCATCCGGGGCAGATGCTATTTGTGCCGATGTGGAACAATACTTAAAGAACGAATACGGCATCTTGGCTATCGCATCGAACCCGGCTACGGGCGGATGGCCGGATGATAGTCGGTACAATGGGCAACAGTGGGACTTGTCCGGTGGGGCAGAGACGCAAGTGACTCAATCGGGATCAGTGAAATTCAAAGAAGGAGCCGGGAACGGAAATGTCACCATCACGGGAGGGGATTCTGAGCAGAACGGTATTGATGTGAGACTGTACGGCAACAATGGGAGTGAGTTTGGTGCACCTACAGTTACAATGAGCGGTCACATCAAGAGTCTGCTGATAGAGAACATGCAGATAAGGTTTGAGTCGGGGAAATGGGTCAGTAATGGCGCGACAATTGCCGATATATACGTGAAGAATGCCATGCTCTTCATGAAGGAGACGCTGACCCTTGACACGAATCTTCATTTGGGTGGACGGTACGACAGCAACGCGTGGGAGGGAGCACTCCGAGTAAATTCTCAAGACATAAATGCCCCTTGCACGGTAACGCTCAGCGGGGCACTCGTCGTAGAGTCAGATACTTTGATAACGGTGCAGTACGGTAGCGTCTTCAAGCTAACCGGGATGTTGGCGACCGGAAGTGGCGGAGCCACACACAACCTGCGCTTGGGATCACACAGCGGTTTGCAGGGAAATGCACACATCGAATTTCTGGGCGGCGGGGAGTTGCAGGGGAAGCTGGAGTTTTATGGTCACGGCGAGCACGGTGTGCCCTACTTGGTGCTCGGCAAAGGGAGCGGCGCAGGGGAGACGGTGACACTCACTGTCTTCGGTATTGAATCCACGGAGTGTCCGGATGACTTCGGCGGGCGCATCGAGACCGGGGGAGAGGGACAAGGGACCGCCACACTGGCACTCAATGGTAGCGAAACATACACCTACAACGGCACGCTCGGCACAGCCACCGCCCCGGAAGCCCATGGTGGTTGGTCAGATGCAAGCGCGCTGAATCTGACAGTGCAACTGAGCGGGGGTAAACAAACGCTCAGTGGGAATGCTCATTTGCATGACCTCACTATCAGTGGGGGAACATTGGTAACTACAGCGACCGTGCAGGTGGACGGTACCTTGAATGCAAACGGAGGCACGACGGAGATAAACGGGACAGCCATAGTGAAGAATATGGGAGCGAGCGGGGGGAATTTGACTTTAGGGGATGGTGCTCGGTTGGTATTAGACGCAACTACCGGCACGATTACACTTGGGACATTGGCGTGGAGTGGGGAAGCTACGATAGATTTACGCGGGATGCTTGCCGGTTTACAGTTTGCCGCCACAACTTTGCAGGCGGGCGAAGTATTACATATTCTACTCAGTGAAGATTTTTTGAGGAGTATATTGGGAGATATCGGAGGGTATCAACTATTTACGTCCGGGATATGGAAGGACACTCATGTAAAACTGGAGGGAAACGGCTACAGAATTAAGTGCGGTGATGACGGAGTGATAACAGTTGCTGAGGCGATACCCTGTAGTTGGGAAGTTAAGGCGGATGCGCCGACATTTACGTGGGATGCTGAGATAGGAGCCGGTACGACACCGTGGACAGAGGGGAGCGGTGCTACGGATGGGTGTCCTGTTACGATGACCAACAATGAAGCTCAAAATGGAGCAACGGTCACACTGACCGGTTCAGTGCAAGCCGGGAGTGTAACATTCGACGGGAAGTACGGATTTACACTTACGGCGTCCGACGGGAATAGTTCATTAACGACAGCGGGTGGTTTGACCTTAAATACAACTTTGCTTTGTGATGCGGCGATCCACGTAAGCGGTACTTTAACCGGGACAGGTAATATTCAGATAGGAGAATACGAACCGGACAGTGGCGCGATATCAGGTTCAATTACCGTAGGAGGTGAAGATGATATAGATTTCGGTGGATGGTTGTCGGTAGCGCAGGGCAGTTTTAGCGCGACGAAGGCGCATGTTAGACTCGGCGGGGGGCTAACGTCGGATCAATTAGCCGTTAATGTAGACCCGGAATATCTGCATGATCGGGAAGGTACAGTCAATGTAAAGAGTTTAGAAACAAATGTGGAAAAAGGGGAGATGGCGTATGAAGGGACACTGACGGTAACGGAAGCACTTACTAAGACCGGTGCGGGAAAACAAACGATATACGGTAGCAGTTTAACCATAGGTTCTGTCGATGTACAGGGAGGTATACTTCACATCGGGGGACCTCAGTATGAAACAGACGACGCACACAAACCGAACTTATCTACCGGTAGTATTTCGGTAAGCGGGGGAAGCTTTGAATGGCAAGCAGGGACACTAACGGTAACCGGGAAGATAGCCATTGCCGGGGAAGGTGCGGCTATGCGTGTGTTGACAGGGGATTTAAGTCTCTCGGCAAACAATGTGAATGACTTACTCGTTATCAACGGGACGGGTGCATCGCTTGATGTTACCGGAAGTATTGTTACGCAGGGAGGTGACGGAGGGTCGATAAATGTCAAAGGCGGCGGTAGTTTGACGGCTGCGTCGCTTTCCGGGATAAACAACGGCAATGCGAATTATTTCGGGCACGGACACGCACCGATTCTGAATGTAGGGGAAGAAAGTAACGAAACGGTAACGACCGGCACGGTAACGATAGGTTCGGAACAAGCTGGGGATGCTTTGCTGCAGGTGAAGCATTTAACAGTTATTGGCGAAGGGAGTAGTGTAACCGTATGGGGTGATTTGTCCTCAAGTTACGGAGACGAAAGCAGCATAAAAGATGGTGTAGTGAAAGTATCCGGCAATATGGTACAACAGGGGGCACTCACTATTGACGGCGGGACGTTGGAATTGGGCGGATACTACGCGAATGCGAGCAGTGCTCCGCCCGCGAACGGCGGAGCCATTACCCTGAGCAACGGCGGCAGAGTTACCGTTGGGGGAGGGTTGCATACTAAGGGTGTAACCATGAGCGGGACGGAGGCAGGCGCAAGTATGCTTCAATTATCGGATGCGGAGGAGGCAACTACCAATACGGTGGAAGGTTTGACAATGGGGGAATATTCGCGAGTGGAAGTAGGTGTGAATCAGACATTGACGGTTGGGACGTTGACGCTGAACGCGCCGGCGGGTAGCGCGGCGGTGACACTGACAATGACATCCGCCGGCAACAACCTCGACATAAGCCATTTGACGTTAGGGGAAGAAGCCGGGGCGCTGACTATAGAATTGCGAGGGTATAGTGAATGGGTGGCGGCGCATCCCGGAGAGACAACGTACCAACTCTTTAACGAGGGGAACTTTGGAACATTAGTGGGGGGACTCGATGGTGAACTGAGTGAGTATTTTAGATTTGTGGTAGACACGGACGAGCGTTTGAAATGCACATTGAGCACATCCGGCGCGTTGACGATAGAATTGGATGAAGGAATATATTGGACCGGTGGCAATGATGGGGTCTGGGATGCCGGAGCTGCCGGAGAATCGGGTGACACTCACTGGGAAGGGGAGGCGGCGCCGGATACGGATTCGTATGTAACATTTGATGAAAAAGCTCAGGGGGAAGTGAAATTAAATGGAGCGGTAGAGGTAGACGGAGTACAAATACTATCCGGGACGTATACCTTTGTACCGAATAATCCGGAGGGAGAGACTGACAGTTTGACAGCGAACGAATTGATTGTACGATCGGGTGCGATGTTGAATTTGGGAGCTGAGCTGAAAGCCGGGAGTAGTGGGGGAATGGTAGTGAAGTTGGAAGGAGGACTTGATGTGAGAGGCGGGGCGGAACTTGGGGATGGGGTGAAAGTACGATTCAACGGAGGCGTGTTGAAATACACCGAGGACAGCGCGGAAGGTGATATAGTGAGTGGCAAAGTAGACGCGGAAGGTAGCACCGGGAATGTGAAGATTGAAGTGGCGGGAGGGCTGAATAGACAGTGGGGGAACACGAAAACAACTCCGGAAGATAACGGAGGACTCAAACTTGCTTTGGGTGGTAAAGGCTTGGAAAAGAGCGGAGAGGGGAATTTTACACTAGCTTGGCAAGAGACCGGGGGGGAGGCGCATACGGGGAAGATGGCGGTGAAAGGTGGAACACTAACGTTGGATGTGGATGCAGTGAGACCTGCTATGTTGACCGGAGGAGCTACGGTCGATGGAGGAGCCACCTTGGAGTTGAAGGCTTCGGGCGATAAATTGAGCGTAGGAGGTGTAGAAGGGGAAGGGAAACTGAAGGTGAGTCAAGGAAATGTAAGTTTGACCGGGAGTAGTACCGTATCCGCGATAGAATTGGCAGCCGGTAACACGACTGTGGATAGCGATGACGCTTTGAACTGCGCGACACTTACGTTATCCGGCGGCAGCATCGCGAGCGGAGCGGGGCACACGGTTAAAGCCGGCACGGTAAACGTAGATGCTCCTACGACGGTAAGCGGTAGTGTCAACCTGACCGGTACGATAAAAGGTTCCGGTACGTTGTCGGCTAAATCCGGGGCAATGGTAACACTCTCCGGGCAAGTAACGGACTTCGGGGGAACACTGGATACGGGGGACGGGACGATAGTTTTAGGGATGCCCGGCGAGGTAAAAGCGAAGGTAACCGGTAACGGAATCTTGGCGGCACAGGGGAAAGTTGAAGTGGTACTGAGCGGAATACTCTCGGAAGGTCAATTTACCCTACAAAGTGCCGGGAGTGGAAGGCTGGTGGTTGCTTCTCGCGATGTATCAGCCGATGTTAGATTGGACACCGGAGGAGCCGGTGGAAGCATTGTGTTGGGTGCTCACGGTGGCGAGGGCGGACAAGTTCAATGGAATGGTACAGCTCCGGTGCAGGGAACAGGAAATCTTGTTCTGGCTAACGTGAAACTCGCGGACGGAAGTACGTTTGACGGGGGAAGTGCGCATTTGCTCGTGGATACAGCGGACGCGGCAGCGGCAGCAGTGGTGGCAGCGGATAGTACGCACGTGGGGGGTATCGTCGATGTAAACGGCATGAATGCCGAGCAACTCGATGGTATCTCCGTGAACAAAGGAGGCGTACTGAAAGGACTTACCGGAACGTACAAAGTGGCGAAAGACAGGGGACTATATCTCTATTTTGACCCGACAAATTGGGGAGACGCGGCAGCGAGGGAAGCCGGAAGCATGAACGCGCTCATAGAAGGTAGCGAAGTAACCCTAGATTTAGGGGGTGGAGACGGCGCTGTCTTTGAATTCGATGATGGTACAATTTACAAATGCTTCAACTCAGAGCAAGAAACCGATCTGTACCTACGTGTTGTGGAAGGCGGGAGCATAGTAAATACCCCGGCATTGTCGCAGTGGCAAAGTTGGTTGCCCGGACTCGTGCAAAAAGTGCAATACACGGAAGACGGATATGTGATATTGACCGGTAGAACAGACGATATCTATGTGGTGGCAAATGACGGACGCGACAGCGAGGTATCGGAGAAACCCGGGCTCCTCGCAAGTAAGAAAGCGACAGTGGTACTGGATGGTAAAACGCTGACACTTAATTGGGAAGGAGGAACAACGAATGAAACCGTGCTGCACAATCTCTTGGGAACCGAGGGCACGGAACTTCTCGTCAATAACACAGCAGATAATCCGAAGAAGAGACGTTTATCCTTGGGCTTGGATAATACGTTGGCAGAGGAGATACACGACGCGAAATACAATCCGGATTCACTACCTAAACCGGATGGGACGACCGCGCGTGGGCAAAATACCACATTTTTGGGAAGTATTACCGCCGGTGATGGGGTAGATGTAGACAAGTGGGGCAAGGGTACCTTGACAGTCGGAGGTAACTACACCCTAGCGGATGGTACGACGACACTCAGTGAAGGAGCACTCGTGTTACGGGGTAAAGAAAATAGCATGGTAAATCTGACCTTCGCCTATGCCACGGAACAGGATACGACGAAAGAACCATTGAGAGGACTCGTGCTGGACGGCGGGGGAGTGACCACGCTCAAGGGAGAGATAGTCGATGCAGAAAACAAAGGAGGCAATGATGTGTACCTTCGGAATGGGGCTAAACTGGTGTTGCAGGGTACGAGTAAGTTAAACTCAACCGATTTCATCGGTGAAAATAACGGTGGTACACTTGTCTTAGAAGGCTCTGAAGAAAAAGGAGCTGAACTTGCACTCGGCGCCGGGGTACTCTCCGGAGTAGCGGTACAACTCAACGCCGCGAATACCATCCTCGACATAGGTGGCGGCGCAAGCAGTGTGACTACGCTGTCCGGCAACGGTACACTGAAGAGTAAAGACGGAAGCATTCTTTCCGTAGAAAATGGTAATTTCTCCGGTACTTTAGACAGCAGTGACGGCAGTTCAGCCGGAAGATTGGTGGTGCAGAATTTCACTCTGAAAAATGTGACGACTAAGGCTGAGAATCCCGCGCAAGGCTGGGGACTTCAGGTAGTAGACGGAGGAAATTTGACCATTGATGTAAGTGAGAAAGGGAAAAGGGATAGCGTAGTATTCGGGGATGTGGACTTAGGGAGCGGTGGTATGACTACTATTTTGTTGAACTCAGATACTTACAACGCTGAAACACAGAATGGAAAAGATACGATTACCGGCACTACTTTTAATGTCGGTGAAGGTACGACCATTGTTTTGGAAGCGGTGGCAGGAGGAGATTGGGACGACTATCGCGCACTGACACTCGGGCAATATAGCGATGTAACCGGACTACCGAATCCTCAAGATATTCAACTAAAAGGCGATGCTTTCCTTCTGCTGGAAGTAAAGGAAGTAACGGTGGAGGCTGATGGTTCGGTAAAGCTGGTATTGGCAGAAACAGATGGGAACCCCTTCTTAGAATCTATCCCGAATGGGGAAAAGAATGCGAAGGCGGGTGCCGTGTTAGTAGGAGAATCGCTCAGGCATAAAATAAATGAGTCATCCAAAACCGATGTAATGGGCTCCGGCACAGATTACGCCAATTTGGTGCACGGACTGTTCGATATGATAGAAAATCAGGCACCCGGGTTGCAGCGTACGTATGCAGCAGTGGCAGGTGCTTCCATCTCGACGCTTGGACCGGCTGTGACCGAAGACATACACCGTCAACTGAATGCCATCCGCAACCGCATGACCACCATGGCCAATGAAGTGACCGATGAAACCCACGACAAGCTTCCGCTTTGGCACGCGTGGATCAACGCCGAGGGCAATTATCACAAACTGGATGCCGATTCACTCGCGCCGGGGTACACGCTCAACAGCTGGGGCG
>CAZJIH010000093.1:0-7999 GCA_964545935.1 uncultured Akkermansia sp.
CGCAACGAAGCGCGCATTATTCTTCAATCAAAAATCTAAAATGCGGCGGGCGTGGTGGGCATCGGGGCGGGGCGGCTGAACCGCAGTCCCTCCGCAATGCCTGCCCCCCTTCCCCATTTGCGATTTTTGATTTACGATTGACGATTTGAAATTCTAGGCGCCTACGTCGGCGCAGAAATCGGAAGTTAGTTACGAAGCAAAGCCGTGGAGTACCGCTTGCGTTGGGCGGGCTCGTTCCCGTGGCGGGACGCGCAACGGAGCGCGCATTATTGGTAAATCAAAAATCTAAAATCTAAAATCAAAAATGCGGCGGGGGGGCGGGGAAACGCGGCGGGAGCAGCGGTTCAGTGTTTTATCGCCTGTATATTTTTTTCCATGTACTGCAGGTTAGTGCGCAAACGCGGAGCGAGTTCAGAATCAGGTGCAGCTTCAAGTGCTTTACGGGTACACTCTATCATTTGGTCAAATTCGCGCAAGAGTGCGTGAGCGTCCGACATAGCACGCCAGATAAGCTGGGCAACCTCCGGTCGGAGGGAGGGGGTGGAATGATAAAAATCTCGGAGGGTAACTATTTGACTTCGTAGTTCTTCCGGTTTATTATGAAGGGTAAAAGACTGCATGAGACGGTTAAATTTATCCATCTGCTCAGCGTAAAGTTTAGGTGCCGCTAGCACGTCCCTAAACCCGAGTGTATTATCGGGATCGGCAGCATTAATCTCGTTCACCTCTGTTACATACTTACCGCGACAATTCGCCGGCAGCGCGTTCAAGGCATCCGCTAAGACCTTGGCTCGCTCCATACCCTGCAAACCTGCAGCCTTAGCAAAAGCAGCATCGCGTTTAACTCGCACAGCCTGCGCTTCTTCCAAGACTTTCAAAAATTCAGCGGGGGTACGCCGAGTACCGATCACCACCGCAAAGGGCAGTCCATCCTCGTCGTGCAATACCATAGTCGGAAGCCCCGATGTAATATGGTACTCGTTGAGTAAATGTTCATTAGCGGCTAATTTCTCCTGTCCGAGTGCCTGTACAGCATCCGGATTACGCGGAAAAATAACTTCTGCTTCCACATACTTATCGCCGGCAGCTGTCTGAAATTCCTCTGAGGCAAAGATTTTGGTACGCAGGTGGATACAAGCCGGGCACCATTCTTTACCGGTGAAATTCAAGATAATGCACCGCTTCTGCTCTTTAGCGATGGGGATGGCTTCCTGTAAACTCTGAACGACGGGCATCTCGGCTGCATACACCCCAAAAGCCATCCCGAATAATAGTAGTATTCCTTTGAACATAAGTGCTATCCTCCTCACACAAATTATTTTCTTCTACGTTTAATCATAAATTCCAACATAGCCATCTGTCTGGCAATCTCTGCTTCCAGTTTCGTCTGATCGCGCCGCGAAAGCACCGAACTTTCATTACGCAATTTTGTACGTGCTTGTTCCATAGCGGCTTGGATGGAATGGGGATCCATTTCATCTGCCTTCATAGCCGTATCCGTTACGACCAACACCATATCGCCCTCTACCTGTAAAAACCCGCCCCCGACGAAGAGAGGGACATGCTCGCCCTCACCGGAGATAAATAACAATTCCCCCGGTGCTAGGGAAGTAATGAGGGGAGTGTGCCCGGGCAATACCTCCATTTCTCCCTCCGTCGAGAGAGCCGACACACTGCTGACTTCGGTATTCACAGCAGTGCGCAGCGGTGTGATAATCTTGAGATGCATTGCCATAGTCCCTTATTCTTTCTCAACCGTATCAATACCACCTTTCATGTAAAAATTACTTTCCGGCACAGAGTCCCATTTGCCATCTAAAATTTCCGCGAATCCCCGAACCGTTTCCGCTACCGGTACATACTGCCCTTGTATCCCGGTAAATACTTCCGCTACACTGAAGGGTTGCGATAAAAAGCGCTGAATTTTACGTGCGCGACTCACTGTCAACTTGTCCGTCTCAGACAATTCATCCATCCCCAAAATAGCGATCATATCCTGCAGATCTTTGTAACGTTGAAGTGTTTGCTGTACCCCACGCGCTACACGGTAGTGCTCTTCCCCTACTAACTCCGGTGCCAAAGCTTTAGAGGTAGACGCCAAGGGGTCAACCGCCGGATAAATACCCTGCGCGGCTAATGATCTCTCCAAGACCACCGTGGAGTCCAAGTGCGAGAACGTAGTAGCCGGTGCGGGGTCAGTTAAATCGTCCGCCGGTACATATACTGCCTGCATAGATGTGATAGACCCACGCTTTGTCGATGTAATCCGTTCCTGCAAAGCTGCCATTTCTTCCGCTAAATTCGGTTGATAGCCCACAGCCGATGGGGTGCGTCCCAAGAGTGCCGAAACCTCCGACCCCGCCTGCGAAAACCGGAAAATGTTATCCACAAAAAGCAGTACATCCCGGTTTTCTTCATCACGAAAATACTCAGCCATTGAAAGAGCGGAGAGTGCTACCCGTAACCTTGCCCCGGGCGGTTCATTCATCTGCCCGTACACCAAAGCTACTTTCGATTTCTCCGGATGCTCGGAATCTATCACCCCGGACTCCCTCATCTCGTTGTAAAAGTCATTCCCTTCCCTCGTGCGTTCTCCTACTCCGGCAAATACGGAAAGTCCGGAATGTGCCTTGGCTATGTTGTTAATCAACTCCATGATGAGTACCGTTTTCCCTACACCGGCACCCCCGAATGACCCGGCTTTTCCACCTTTCAGGAACGGACAAATAAGGTCTATCACCTTTATCCCGGATTCCAATACCTCGGACGACGTTGCCTGCTCTTCCAGCGAAGGTGCTTCACGGTGAATGGGATACCGCTTCACAGCCTCCGCTTCCCCCTTTTCATCTACCGTTTCCCCTAGTACGTTAAAGATTCGCCCGAGCACCCCGGGTCCTACAGGTACTGAGATAGGTGCCCCGGTATCTACTACCGGCATCCCACGCCGCAACCCGTCCGTCGAACTCATTGCCACAGTCCTAGCCCATCCCCCGGGTAAATGTTGCTCTACTTCCAGCGTTAACCGCGCCGGTTTCCCGTTCACTTCGTATTCCACTACCAACGCATTAAAAAGCGTAGGCATCTGTGCGCCGGAGAAATCGACATCTACTACAGCTCCTATAATTTGAACAATGATTCCGGTGTTCATGAGATTTATAAGTAAAAATTTTATTCCATAGCCCGTGTAGCTGTGGTTATTTCAAGTAATTCGTTAGTAATTTGAGATTGACGTGCTTTATTGTAATCGAGGGTCAGGGTTCCTATCAAGTCATTCGCATTCTCTGTGGCGGCTTTCATCGCTACCATACGCGCCGATTGCTCCGATGCTTTGCCTTCCAGTATCAATTGCGCCAACACACTCCCTACATACAACGGTAATATAGATAACAAAAGTTCTTTCGGTGACGGTTCTAAGATAAAATCCGTATCCGATGTGTCTTCTATATCATCCTGAGACGCTATAGCTAATAATTCATCAAATGTTATAGGCAGAAGCTTACGCACCTGTGGTCTCTGTGTCATAACATTGATGAATTTTTGGTAGTAGATCGATACGTGGTTGTATTCCCCTGCCGTTCTGCCTCGGTACATCGTTTGCATGATGGCTCGTATCTTGAATTCCATATCCGTAAAATCATCGCCTACACTATATTTATAGTCCACGTGGCGCCCCATCCTTTCCAGTACAGGCTCCAATTTACTCCCTATGCAAATGTACGCCGCATCCGGCGGTGCCTTGGTGATAACTTCGCGTAACAAATTGGCATTCAACGCTCCGCAAAGTCCTTTATCGGTGTTAATGACAATAACGAGATCACGCCCGGAAGCGACTTCCGCCATAAGGGAACCTCCACCCTCGCGGATATCACTCTGTTCCATGTGCCGGAGAACATTCGCCAGTGCGCTGATGTAGGTTCGTCCATTCAGAGCCAGATCCTGCGCCCGCCGCATCTTCGCGGACGCTACCATCTGCATCGCCTTGGTGATCTGCGACGTATTGCGTACGGACTTAATGCGGCGTTTGATGTCTCGTAAATTGGCCATGGTTCTGTATCAATAATCAACTCAGGCGGGCTGTGAATGTTTGCATAAATGCCTGCAATCGGGCATCCAACTCCGGTGTCAACTCCCGCACGCTTTCTATCTCCGCAAGTAAGTCCGGTGCGTTGTTCGTTGCTTCTTCTTCCAATCGTGCGCGTACATTCCGAATTTCTCCTACCTCTACTTTATCCAAAAATCCTTTCTGAATAGCGTAAAGATTGATTACTTCCATCCCAAGCGATTTCGGTTCATACTGCCCCTGCTTGAAGAGTTCTACTATGCGACGCCCGCGTTCCAATTTTGTCTTAGTCGCCGCATCTAAATCCGACCCGAATTGAGCAAATGCCTGCAATTCTTCAAATTGCGCTAAATCCAGTTTAACCGATCCGGCAAGTTTCTTGATAATTTTCGTCTGCGCACTCGACCCGACACGACTCACCGATATGCCTACGTTGATGGCCGGGCGTACACCTTGGTAAAAAAGGTCGGTTTCCAAAAATATCTGTCCGTCCGTGATAGAAATGACGTTCGTGGGGATGTACGCGGACACATCGCCTGCCTGCGTTTCGATGATCGGCAGAGCAGTCAGCGACCCTCCCTTACGCCCGCCTTCATTATTGATACGAGCGGCTCGTTCCAACAATCGACTGTGCAGGTAAAATACATCCCCGGGGTAAGCTTCGCGTCCGGAGGGGCGTCGCAGAATGAGTGATACCTGGCGGTAGGCTACGGCGTGCTTGGAAAGGTCATCGTAGACAATGAGAGCATCCTGCCCTTGGTCCATAAAGTATTCACCCATAGCACATCCGGCATAAGGTGCCAAGTATTGCATGGCAGCCGAATCACTCGAGGATGCTACTACAATGATACTATACGGCAAAGCTCCGCTCTCTTCCAACTTGGCTACTAACCGCGAAACATTCGCCCGTTTTTGCCCTATCGCCACGTAAATGCTCAACAACGGTCGGTGCCCGGGTAGTTTTCCCTCCTCCGCCTGCTTGTTCTGTCGTGCCTGAGAAATGATGGTATCGATGGCGATGGCGGTTTTGCCGGTAGAACGGTCGCCGATAATGAGTTCCCGCTGCCCACGTCCGATCGGTATCATCGCGTCAATCGGAAGAATCCCTGTCTGCACCGGTTGGTTGACTCCCTGCCGGGTGATGATCCCCGAAGCTATCTTTTCCACCGGGTAGTAAGCAGCGGCTGAAATCGGACCTTTCCCATCCAACGGATTCCCCAATGTGTCCACCACCCGTCCCAATAACTGCGGTCCTACAGGTACTTCCAACAAACGACCTGTCGTCTTGCACGAATCCCCTTCCTTTAATCCGCTCCCCTTCCCTAACAAGATGACTCCGACTTCATTTTCCTCCAAGTTCATTGCCAACCCCATCGTCCCATCCGAAAATTCTATCATTTCGTTGAGCATGGCTCGACTGAGTCCTTCTATGTGTACGACTCCGTCACCGATAGATTTGATCGTGCCGATGTTTTCACTAACGGCTGAAGTTGAAATATGACGGATTTGATCTTCAAGTTCTTGGATGATATTGCTCATGAAAAAAAATGTAAGGTAAAGTGTTAAACTATGCGGAAAGACGAGATAGTCGTTCTATACGGGCGCGAAGTGAAGCATCTGTAACCAAGTCCCCGACCCGTACGCGTATCCCGCCGAGTAACTGCTCATCAGTTTCCCAAATATACCGCAACCCGGGCGTCTGTGCATCCAATTTGCTGCGTATGGCTGCCTGCTCCTCTTCTGTCAGGGGTACAGCTCCGGTCACTACCGCTGTACGGCGTTCTACTTCCAATCGTACCAGCTCAGTAAAAGCGGTTAAAAGTTCAACACCGTGTCGAGGGTTCCTGCGCGATATCTCCCCACCCACCCATCGCACCGTGTCTTCCCGTAACTGCCCATCCGACGACATACATAGCTTGATCAGCCGCCGCGCCTGCGCTTGTACTTCCTTGGTTATCTTCATATTAGGGTAGTTGATTGATGGCTTCTGCGTTGATTACGCGGTGGTCCGCTTCCGTAAGTACCTTTCCCGTAACCTGCTGCGTAGCTTGGGCAAGTAGGTGCGCAAACTCCGCGCGTAGCTCTTCTTCTTGCCGTCGTGCTTCAATCTGCGCCTGCTCCTGTGCGCTTTTCAGAATGTTTTTTGCTTCTTCGGAGGCAGCCGCTATGCGCTCCTCTCGTATCTTGTCCGCAAGCTCCCGTGCGTGCGCAAGCTCACTTTTGGCTCGACCGCGGGCTTCGTTGACAATTCCTTCACCACGCGTCTGCACTTCTGCCAGTTCTTTCTCACTCTGTGCGTGCATAGCCTCCCCTTCTTCAATGCGCTTGCGGCGTTCTTCCAATTGCCGCATCACGGGTTTGATTCCGAAGAAAACCACTACAGCGGCTAAAATGACAAAAGCAATGAAATGGGCGAGAAAAGCTTCGGTACGCAAACCGAAGTTCTCGGTAATTTCATCGAGGGCGGATGCAATAAAGAGTGAGTTCATATCGAGGAAATAGGGGAAAAGGGGTGCGACAGCATGAGGAAGCCTTCGCAAACTCCCTCAAGCTGCCGATATGTATAACCTAGCCCATAAATATGGCTACAAACGCCACACCTTCTACCAACGCTGCCAGAAGGATGGAGATTGTGAGTACCTTACCGAAAGACGCGGGGTTGCGTCCTGTGGACTCCGCTGCTTTCATTCCGATGAGACCGATCCCCAGACCGGCTCCGATAACGACCAGCCCGGCTTTGGCTATTGCTGCTTCTGCAAGGATATGTAACATAATGGTTTTATCGTTTGGGGTTTATTGTTGTTTCCCGTACCGTCACGCTTTGCTTCATGATCCGGTACAGGGGCGATTTTCATGTCTCCGCGTGACTTTCCTCTTCTTCCTCACTCCCAACCTGCGTCTTGAGAAAGATCGCGGTGAGCATGAGAAAAACGAGTGCTTGCACAAAGCCCACTATGAGCTCAAGAGCCATGAAAGGTATCATAGCGGCAAAACTTATGCCGCCCATTTGCTCTAAAATAGCTTCCCCGGCAAAAATATTACCGAAGAGTCGAGCTGCCAGTGCTACAGGTCGAATGCATATCGATAGCACTTCAATGAGTCCCACAAAAAAGAATATCGGTAGCAAGGCATATTTCAAAAATCCCGACAACCCTCCCTTGGGACCGAAGGTGTGCGCCAAAAAGCGCGTGAGTCCCTGCTCCCGCAACACCCATATAAACCAAAGCACTGCGTAAAAAAATCCCAGAAAGACGGTTACATTCAGGTCGGCATTCGCTCCGCGTAAAAGCGGTTGCCCTTTGTACGTAATCTCCCCCACCCCGGGCAATAATCCCATGTAGTTGCTCGTCAGGATGAGCAAAAATACCGTGGCGAAATACCAAAAATACTTCCTAGCTAAGTACTTACCGGTCAACCCTTCCACAAAGTTATACAACATCTCGAATACCCACTCTACCGCATTCTGCAGCCCGTGCGGTATGCGCTCCGGCTTCCGAGTCGCCGTCCGTAGAATGAGCGTGATGAGCAAAACCGCCGCTACCAGCATCACCAAAGAATTACTGATAGGTAACGTATGCCCTTCCCAAAAAGGCAACGGAATCTCCCAAAGCACCGGCGCTCCGGCACTCAGTCCTTCATGCACACCCTCCGCAGCAGCTCCGGTACCACCGGTCACCGCCGCTCCCATCCACATACTCTGCATAACTCCCACCATCGTTCTTCATTACTGTATCACACCACCACCCACCTGTCAAGCATGAAAATGATGTTTTTTTTGCTAATCGGGCTCGTCAATCAAAAATCCGAGAGTCTCCCACACACACATGCGAACCCACCCGTCGCTAGGTCGATGCCCACCACATACGGCACCTCCCGGCTTTGCAGCGGGAAAAATCGCGCACTCCATTGTGCCTAACTTTCTCGCTTCGTACTTCGTTC
>CAZJIH010000094.1:0-7953 GCA_964545935.1 uncultured Akkermansia sp.
AAGATACACATTATGAAGACAATAAGGGAAGCAGCAGAAGCAGTAGAGAACTGGTATTGGGAATACGGGAGCAAACGGGAGGGCAGCTATGTGTTGACACGAGGGGGGTGGCTGGACCGCGTGAAACGCATTATTTCCGAAGACAAAGCGATACAGGCATCATTCAATGAGTACAGCAAACCGACGATGGCACTTTGGGGACCGTCGCAAGCCGGGAAATCGACCTTACTCGCAGAGTTTATTGATGCAGGGGCAGACAAAGAAGGACACGGTAGTGCATTGAGTTGGGATGAACATTACCCCGCACGCTTTAGTGGCAATTTGGATGACTGCCCGTCAGTACTGAATCCTTACAATCAAGGGGCGGATGCCTCCGGGTGTGTGACACGTTTCCAGTTGGCGAAGGAAATTAAGCATCCGGAATACCCGGTGGAATTAAAATTTGCCACAGAAGCGGAGATATTACTTTCACTGGCAGTGGGATATCTGAGCGAAACGGAAGCAAAGGACCGAAACGGCAATCGGGTACAGCTTGACGCGGTGAAATTAGATGAGTGTACGAGGATCGCCACGGAAGGAAAGAGTGCTGATGCGCCGCCGGATCGACGTGTATACGGCATGCTCACGGAATTGATGGACGTGATGGATGTGCTCATCGACATGGAAGAAATGCGGTACATCAACCTGAAGAGGGAATGGAAAATGCGGAGGGGTTCGATACTGAACAATGATGTACTTGCCGCTGATGAGGAAGCATTGATGAAGCTTGCGGAAGAACTTCTTTGGGACGGATGGCCCGGCATGTCAGAGCTTTATCGTAAATTACACGCTAAGAGGAAGGAGTTGGAGAGTCTGTTCGGAGAGAAAGTGGTGTACTGCTCTATCGATATAGCATCGCTCATGCTCAACATCGACTCCGCGCGTCAATACAATCAGGACGAGAGTGTGCGAAAAAAAGTGGATCAGTGTCGTGTAAAAACACTTCCGGGCAGCAATGATATAGCTATCAGCGGTCTAGGTGAAGGAGATGCATTATTTCACGGAGATATTGACTTTGCACTCACACAGGGGCTGGTCTCCCTGATGTTGGTGAAACTGAGGGATGATGTCATGCAACGTAACACATCGCGAGAAGTTTATGAACTCCTACAAAAGGCAGACTTGGTAGATTTTCCGGGGGTAGCAAACGAGCATAAGTCGGCAGAGCTTTTGCGGGATGAACAACTTGACTTGGGCTATAAAGAAAAAGACGGGGAACGAAAACTGAGAGGGTTGACACAGGTACTGAAGCGAGGCAAAACGGCTTCTATCGTGGTCAGTAACTCCCGAAATCTCAATATAGACGTCTTTTCGTTGTTAGTACGTATGCCGGCGGGGCCGATATACCCCGGGAATCCGACTCAGTTAATGAATGGGATACGTAGCTGGTTTAAGGCTATGGGCAAGGAGACTAATCCCTTAGCACGGGATCGAGAGTTGCAGATTAACCTGATCCTAACTTTCTCTGCCGAGCTTATCAATATGGTACAGGAAAGCGGAGTTCGTACGGGCTTGGACGGTGTCTTTTCTAAACTTAAAGGCATGGGAAATTTAGCAGACCCGGAACTTGTCAGTACATTCTGTGTCAATTACCCGCAATTTTGCAAAATCGATGCATCGGGTGAGGAATTGGAAAACATACTCAGGAAAGTCAGTGAAGATAAACATTTTCGGAAGAGGTTCAGCAATTCCGGAAATCCTAAAGAAGTGTTATCCCGCATGGCAGACGTCGAAGCCGGGCAGTACGGCGGGAGAACCTATTTGTTTGAGAGTATGCTTAAACAACTAGAAACTTCTAAGAGGAGGACATTACTCGCACGCAAGCGAGAAGCTCTGCAGAGGTGGTGGATGGAGTGCATGCGTGAAGCTCTGCCGGGCGGAGATGGGGGCGCTAAGCGGAAAAGTGACATCCGAAAATTATTGGACGCGTTGGGGAGTAAATATGCGGATGAGATTCAGCCGACTGCGCGGGATATTTTGCTTTTTCAAGACATTGACCCGGAGACCATGGATATCTTCCCTCGCAAACACGTGGATAAGGCATTTATAGAGAAACAGGTCAATAACTGGATTGATGCCGCCAAGGAAAAACCGCTGCAGGAACATCTCGGATTTGAGGATCAGGAACACCGAACTCGTGTGCTGTCCTATCTCCGAGCAAGGATTGTTCCGGAAGAAGTCGTGGACTGGTTGGAAGAACTTGGCATCAGTGGTATGCTTACGCATACATCCGGTCGCCAAGAATGTCGTCGTCTACTGGCTACGTATTTTACGAGCCGGATATTTCCGCGAGATAAAGAACACCGCAAGGAAACAGACTGCCTTAAACTTCTGGAAAATATGGTCGGAGGACAAGGGCTATACGACGTCAAACAGCTCCCGCACCATATTGCAATCATTGAACCTTTTATGGAAACGCTGAAAAAGCTGAGTCAGGAAGCCGGGGAGGAGCGAGGTCCCCAGCCGGGTGATGACGAATTGCAGAAAATAATCGAAGACTAATATACTCAACCTTAATATATTATGACAATAAAACAGGAAATTTATGTTATGCCCGACAGCGGGCACCATTACCGGTTCATTTGTCTGGAGGACGAGCAGTTCAGGAAGCTCATGCAGAATCCCCGTATCAAGGAGTTATGCCCTGAGGAAACGGAGGAAATGCCGTGGCAGCAACACAGTGAGTACAGCTGGATACGCTACCGACTCGGAAAAAACTCTGATGATCAACCGGGCATATGGGTAGTTGTAGAGACAAATCTCGGTACAGTCCGACGAGGCAGGGTATGTAGGGAAAAACGTGAGGTAGGATGCCCGTCTCAGCCGGATGCTATTCGCAATAAAACTCCTTACGCCTTTGAAAACGCAAGTGATCTGTCCAACGAAGCTCACAAAAAGGGCAGGGAAGGAGAGAAGGCGGACTCCATGGATGTAAAGGTAACCATACCGGATGAGGGAGATTCTGAGCATGAGAGTATAGCTTTAACACTCGAGATCATTTGGCAGGTCAGGAATCCTTCCCCCATTGATGTAGACCTTATGGTGGATTTCGGTAATACTCGCACGGTTGTTTTGGCATTGGAAGATATTTCGAAGGCAGCCGATGGTAAGCTATTTTCCGTGTGTAAACCTGTCCCGTTTTTACCGCGCGGTCATGAATTCCCGGATCCAGACTCAGACAAAAAGGATCAGAAAAAGGATCAAGTGATAGCGGATTCTTGGTTTTTGTTGCAAGAACCCCTCTTCTATGAGTACGATATCCCCCCGACGGATGGTAAGGGTAAATTCCGTCCGAGTACGGAATACGACGTAAAAGAAGTATCCGTCGAGAAGGGAGGGTGGTGGTTGTCGCCGTGGGGCAAAAAAACTGAAAAGCACTACTACGTGACAGAGCGTATTCCGCAGATGTTTGTGGAAATTGCGCCCGTTATCATGGGGAAAGAAGCCGGGGAATTGCTTGCTGATGCTGATCTGGAAAGAGGCGAAAATCTCTCGATGAGTTCACCGAAGCGTTATCTATGGGATACGGAGCTCTGCAAGGGCGGCAGTGATTCCGGAGGCTTATCACCATGGTGTATGCTCTGTAATAGCTGGTCGCGCAAGCAGCATCATCGCCGTGACCTTCAATTTTTCCTCAGCGGTCAGATTTGTCTCTACATGTATAACGGGAAGGATAACGAATGGGACATCGACCACCCGCCGATGGAAAATCCGGATATCACCAAGCGTCCTTCGTGTATGCCGGATGAACCGACGTACCCGAGACGCACAACCATGATGTGGTCGGCTCTTTGTGTGCTGGAATCAGCTTACAGACAGATTACATCGTACAATTGGAGAAAAGGTAACAGTGACTTTACGGCTCGTCGGTTAAGGTCCGTCCATGTTACCTTCCCCTCCGGTTGGATAGCCGCGGAACGCGAAGCGTACAGAAAGGCTTGGGAGCAGGCAATCAATGTCTTTACCTTGGCGCATTTTGAATCCCGCTCCGAGGTGAACAGAGAGAGTACGGTTGATGCACGACCCAAACTGCACATGGAATTGGATGAAGCCGTGGCATCTCAATTGCCCTTTATTTACTCCGAAGTGAGACGCTTAAATAGTGCCAATGCGTGGATAAGATTGTACGGACGTCCGCACGGACATAAACACAGTGTTCGCGTCATGACCGTTGATATAGGCGGAGGTACTATGGATACGTCCATTGTGGAGTATCACAACAATGCTCCGGCTGAGCAGGTCGCTTTGAAATATAGAGTGATATTCCGTGATAGTAACACATTTGCCGGTGACAATGTGGTACTAAATATCATTCAACGGGTGCTGCTGCCGGCTATGCTCGAAGCAAAAGGTATAGGAGGAGATAGTGAGGATGGTGATGCGGATACTATCGCGAAATTTGTCGATATACTCGGAAGCCAACGCAGCGAAAAGAGAGATCGCGCTAAGTGGCAGCGTATTACCAAAATGCTCTTTATACCGATTGTACGGCAGTGGCTCAGCGATGTGGCAAATTTCCCGAAAGGTTACTACGAGTATGAAAACGGAGAGGAATTCCGCAAGGTAAAAGATATGACGGATGAACGAGCATGCCAAGAATTCAATGAGTACCTCGAGAAAGGGAGCTTGAGAGATAATTTCCTGAACAGAGATAATGCATTAAGGTATAAAAAAGAAGATATTAATGCATGTATCTGCGAAGGATTAGAGAATGGTATCACGCCTTTAGGTAAATTTGTGGCGGCATACGATGTAGATGTTGTTACCTTGAGCGGTAAGATTACAGAAATGCCGGTAGTCGGTAAAATACTGTGCGAGAAACTGCCGATATGTGCCCAACGTATTGTACCCATGAAAGATTTCATTGCCGGAGATTGGTATCCGATGGGTGATCATGATAAAATAACGGACGCGAAGACCGTGACAGCGGTCGGTGCGGCACTTTTTGCCGCCGGCGGCAGAGACCTCATTCGGAATTGGATGCTCAGCGAGGAGAAAGTACGCGATGAGAATTCATCCGGTCTGTCGGGTAACGCGCGTGCCATGCGAAATTACTGGGGTATTCCCAAGAAAGGGAAAAACGGAGTAGCTTACGGTTTCTCCGGTGAGCCTATTCTGAGGCGCGATGAAGATACAAATGAATCACACAAGGTAGAGGGAACCGATTTGCCCGGTTGCCCCATTATGCCGGGTAACTATATCGGTAGAGCCAAGTACAATACGAAGGATACCTGTGTAGAGCAGCAGTATTATTTTAGGATGCGCGATAAAGATCGCAGAATCACTTCTCCCTTGGCTGTGGTTTTTGCTCGTAAAACTACCGGCGAGGACGATGACATTGAAATTGTGGAGGTGCGTTCGACTGATCCGGACGCGGATGGAGAAGTAACCGAGGGAGATGTGGAATTAGCTCTTCACACGCTGAAAGAGGGAGGTTTTTGGATGGATGAATGCCGCTTTGAGGTTGAATTAAACGCCGAGTAAAACAATGCAGTCTTTAGACGAGAGAATAAAAGAGATAATTAATTCGTCCGGTCCCGTGACCAAGGAACAGGCAGCACATGTGCTGAGGTATGCACAGGATCTTAGGGATAGAGCGGACGAGCTTAAGAAAAAAGGGGACAGCCTAGAAAGGAGGGAGGAAGAGTGGAAAGTACAGTCGGAGAAATTAGGGGAAGCTTGGCGTAGCCTTGAAACAAGAGAAGGGGAATTAAGCAGTTTGCGGGGAGAATGTACCGAACTCAAGAGAAAAAATAAGGAGCTTGTCGAAGGTATTGAACGAGGGAAGGAGGCTATTAATGATCTCACAAAAAATCTTAATCGAACGCAGGCTGAAAGAGATACGCTGCAAGGGCAGGTCAATAAGCTGCGAGAGCAACTGGATGAAGAACGTAGAGGACACGATGAACTACAAAGGAACTCGGAAAAAGCGACCCGAGAGAGGGAACGTGAAAGGGAGCGAGCCGATGGTTTAGCGCAGCGGGTAAATATAGCCGAGACAAAACAAAGAGAAGCAGAAGAAAGGGCTGATGTTCGGAAGAAGCTTGAGCAGCGGATATGGCCTGAATGTATCCGAGTGAAAGTACTTGAACCGTTCAGAGAAGAATGGACAAAGGAAATTCAATCATCCGAGCCGGATAGGACGCTGATGCTGATGTTTGCCTACATTTTTGCTTGGTCGAGTGCCTGTGATGTTGTCGCAACCGGGGATAGTGTCGATTCAACAACAGATGCAACGATGAAATCCTCTCTTTTTAACTTCAGCAAGACTCTTTTCAGGTGGTTAATGAACCATGGTCGCAACTGTCAGGAAGCTCACGCGATCTTTACCGACCTTGCCGAGAATCTTAACGCGAAAATGGACGGGAGTAAGTGCAGAATTGAGGTGCCGTCCCTCGGTTCCTTCTTCGCATCGAGGAGTATGATACCCTCTCGCAGCGGTTCTTCCACCGGCTACGTAGAAGCGGTCGAAGCGTGGGCTGTCCGGAGTGATGTAGGGTACGAAAACAAGGCATCTGTTAAACTCAGATAAAAGCCGGTCATGGGAATCACAGCAAAAGAAGGAGAGGGGCTCGTCGTTCCAATGGACTACTACCTGCGACTGCGCAGAAACTCGGATGGCGTGGATTTTTGGGATAGCAGGTACCAAGATTTTCTGACAAAGGAACTCGAGCCTTTCCTGCCGAGGATGGAGTATAATCCGATAGATAATACGGTTGCAGCTAGGCTCTTTTGGAACACCTCCGGGCAGGGACGTGAGGAGATGCTCGGCGGGATCAGGAATCCGGACAATCCGACGCCTCCGCCGGAGAAGGCTCTTAATGTTCTCAGGAAGAAAGTTGCGGACTTACTTCGGAAAGTAGACAAAGAGAAGATAGATCTAGAGATGAAGCATATGGTAGAAGCCTTTGCTCTGCCGGACCCTCAGAAATCTCCGGAACTTTACCAAGTATACGGCAAAAATAAGCTAGCTGTTTTATGGGGATTAGAAAAAAATCCCGGTGAGTCTATATCGCTCCGCGATTTTGTACATCCGATCAAGAAGCCTCCATTGTGGCGGCGCATTTTGCGTTGCTTGTTGCTTATTTTGGTTTTTGTATTAGGTGCGTTGTTATGTCAGAAGTTTGTCTCGTCTCCCACTACGGGTAAAGACAAGGGAAATGGAACGGGACAACAGACATCAAACTCCGGCGACAATACCGGTACAAGTGCGTCCCCCAAAGATAATAAGGATGCCGGAAAGCCGGAGCCATCGAATGGCAGCGCGAGCGGAAATGGTACGGTATCAGAACCGGGCAATCCACGGGGGTTACAGACCGCATCGGGAACACGGAGCGGAAGAGAAGGCAAACAAATCGAAGTCGCTGCCGGTAACAAACAAACTTCTACTCCGGTTTCTCCGGTCGCCCCGCCCGAACCGGGAGCTCAGAACGGACCTGAAGGTACGAGCAGTGTTCCCGTGGGTAACACAGGTCCCGACGTATACACGCGCCCCACACCGACAGATCACATTCCGGAGAATGCCGAGAAGGGTGTTGTACCCGGCACGGGAGCACCCGAGCATCCGAGTAACGAAACGGACAAAGCCGCTACACCGACTCCGGAAAGTCCTGTCAGGAATGGTATTCCATCGAAGGATGCTCGAGTTGAGCTTCCCGTCAGGACAATAGATATCCGAGTTGTCGGCGTGCACCCCGGAGCTGCGCCGGGTAAGGTCAGAGTATCCGTACAAGTGTCCGTAAGCGAGGGTGCCGACTATGCCGTAAAGGGCGGTGAGATTGGCGGCATGAAACTCGATGTGCATCATCCTGTAGAGATAGAAATTGACGAGCATGGAAAAGAAGTACCATACAAAATTGAACTCAGTAACTCGGAATTTCCGGTGACAGGTGGCTGTAAAATTATACTGAATCA
>CAZJIH010000095.1:0-7847 GCA_964545935.1 uncultured Akkermansia sp.
CTCCCCCGTGAACGTACCCTCCTGATGCCCTGCGCCGCGTCACGCGACTCCTATCACCGCCTGCTCCCATCTGTCGCCGCCGTTTGCATCTCCCACGGTGTGCGTCTTAGCCCGCGCCTCCATATCGAACTCTGGGACTCCCAACCGGGTGTCTGACCCTCCCTCGCAGTCTCAAAAATTTATTTTTTCATGCCCTTAATGCGGTCTCGGAGGACTGCCGCGACTTCAAAGTCAAGACGCGCAGCGGCTTCACGCATCTCGCGTTCGAGTCGTCCGATTGTTTCTTCCGTGCTCTCATCATCCTCCGCCGCTTCGATAACCTCCTCCTCATCATCCGGTGTGTAAAGTCGCAGGGTGCTTTGGTCAGCTCGGGCTACACTGTGCGGTATAATTCCGTGTGCTTCATTGTAAGCTAGTTGAATAGCCCGCCGCCGGTCGGATTCCTGTATGAGTGCCCGTATGGATTCCGTAATTGTATCGCAGAAGAGGACACATTCTCCGTGTACGTGGCGAGCAGCGCGTCCGGCTGTTTGTACCAAACTGGTTTCATTGCGCAGAAAGCCTTCCTTATCGGCATCCAAAATACAGACGAGTGAAACCTCCGGCAGGTCAAGTCCCTCGCGTAGCAGGTTGATGCCCACCAATATGTCCACCTTCCCGCTCCGTAATTTCCTCAGTATCTCCACTCGTTCTATGGCATCCACATCCGCGTGTATATACTCCACATTTAACCCGACTCTACGTAAATAATCCGAAAGGTCTTCCGCCGTTCGCTTAGTCAGTGTGGTAATGAGCACACGCTCGTGGGCTTCCGTGCGTTGGTGACACAACTCTATCGTTTTATCGATCTGCCCCTCCAAGGGTAAAAGTGTTATTTTCGGTTCCGGAAGCCCCGTGGGACGTATCAGTTGTTCGACGATAAGCGGTTGACCGATACGTGTGGGGTCAAAACTCTCTACCGGAGCGGAGGAAGGATGCGGCAGAACGCGTAGTTCCGAGAGTTGATGAAAAAACACTCCGCGAAACCCCTCCGGTGCCCGCGTAATTGCCTGACTCGCTTTTTCACTCCGCGCGTGAGTATTCCCTCGCTTCGCCTTCATGATCGGTATGTAACTTGTGTTACCCGGTACGCAGTTCACGTATTCAAAGGGACCGGGCGTCGCGCTCATGTAGAGTATCTGCGCCTGATATTTCATAAATTCATCAAACCGCAGGGGACGATTATCCAGCGCGGAAGGAAGCCGGAAACCGTGGTCGACGAGTACCTGTTTTCGGGAGCGATCGCCTTCGTACATTCCGCCGATTTGGGGGACTGTAGCGTGAGATTCATCGATGATGGTGAGGTGGTCCGCCGGAAAATAATCCTGCAGGGTAGAGGGTGTGCTCCCGGGGGCTCGCCCGGCTAAATGCCGTGAATAATTTTCTATCCCTTTGCAATATCCGATTTCGTTGATGAGTTCCAAGTCGTAGTCCGTCCGCATTTTAAGACGCTGTGCCTCAATGAGTTTATTCCGGGATTCGAACCATGCCACTCGCTCGGTTAACTCCCGACGTATGCTCTCTACGGCGGCACTCCGCTTCTCCGGTGCCGATACATACTGCTTCACCGGGAAAAAAAGATAGGAATCCGGTTTTTCACGAACGCGTCCGGTCCCGGCATCTATGAGCGAAATACGGTCAATCTCATCTCCGAAAAATTCTATACGTATCGCCTCTCCATCGCTCTGCCCGGGGTATATTTCCACTACATCACCGCGTACCCGAAACTTCCCGCGCCGAAAATCATAGTCACTGCGTTCAAACAGCAGCTCAGTCAAGCACACCAACAGTGCGTCCCGATCCATCTCCTGTCCGCATCGTACGGAAAGTGTAAGGTTGCGATAATCCTCCGGCGATCCTAAACCGTAGATGCACGATACACTGGCAACCACGATAACATCGCGACGCAACAACAGCGAACGCATGGCATTCAGACAAAGTCGGTCTATTTCTTCGTTGATGGCACTGTCTTTTTCGATGTATGTGTCAGTACCGGCTATATACGCTTCCGGTTGATAATAATCAAAATACGATACAAAGTATTCTACGGCATTGTGCGGAAAAAATGCTTTCAACTCCGAATACAACTGCGCCGCTAACGTCTTGTTGTGCGACAGTACAAGCACCGGTCTCTCCTGCCTCGCAATAATATTTGCCATGGTAAAGGTTTTCCCGCTACCGGTGACTCCCAAAAGACATTGGTGACGATTCCCGGCACGCAGCGATTTGAGAAGCTTGCCTATAGCCTGCTCTTGGTCGCCCGAAGGTGTGTATTCTGTCTCAAGTCGAAAGAGTGACATATCTTTTATTGACAACTATGTGAATCGGGGGCATAGTAATTGTACACCCATGTTTATCCCAACGCAAGAAATTAGATACTCCGAAATCGCGCGAATCACTCTCCTCCTCTGTGTCATCATCCCCTCCGGCATCGTCGCTTGGCTGAGCGGTTTGCATGGTATTCTCGATTGCCTCCTCGCTTTCCTTTGGCCTATCGCCCTCATTTTTATCTATTTAGATGTACAACCTCTCCTCGCTCTCTGTGTCTCCGCCCTGCTGCAGGCTCTCTTCTTCTTCCGAATGTCCCGCAGCCCTACCCTAACCCCACGCAGCAAAGCTACCCTCGCTATCACTTGGGGCATGCTCTTCGCTCTCATCCTGCGCCTCGCCCTCGCCTTCCAAGCCTGGCAATCTGTCCTTCACCCCAAATAACCCATCACCTCCCACACAAAACCCTTCCGCAACGAGACACGCATTATTTTTCAATCAAAAATCTAAATTTTTCGAAAAAAAGCTTGACATAAGAGTTAGTTTAGACTAATATATCCGCGAACTTTTATTTTTAACTCATGAACATGATGAACGATGTAACACTGCGAGATGTAGCTATCGGGGAGTTCCGCCGGGTAAAGAAAGTAGGTGGTGAAGGTGCTCTGCGACAGCGAATATTGGACATGGGGCTCACGAAAGGTGCTCCGGTAACCGTGCGCAAAGTAGCACCCTTGGGCGACCCGATCGAGGTAACCGTACGCGGGTATGAGCTGTCTCTCCGTATGGCGGAAGCTGCCTGTATCTACGTGGTGTAAAGCAGTGCCTTTATTTAATCCTAAAGTTAGTCTCGTTTAACATGAAAAAACGCATCGCTTTAGCAGGTAATCCGAATAGCGGGAAGACCTCGCTTTTTAACGAATTGACGGGGGCAAACCAGTATGTCGGCAATTGGCCGGGTGTTACGGTTGAAAGAAAAACAGGTACTCTGAAGGAGCACGATGAAGTTGAGCTTCTTGACCTACCGGGTATTTATTCCCTCTCCCCGTATTCTCCGGAGGAAGTAGTTACGCGCCGTTTTCTGCTGGATGAAAAACCGGATTTAGTGGTGAATGTGGTGGATGCCACAAACATCGAGCGGAATCTGTACCTCACGTCCCAGATCATGGAAGTGGGTATCCCACTCATCGTCGTGCTGAACATGATCGACCTAGCCGAGAAGAAAGGTCGCGTGATCGATGCCGAGGCGCTGAGTCGGAAACTCGGGTGCCCTGTGCTTAAAGTCAGTGCTTTGCAGCAAAAAGGTCTGCGTGAATTGTCCGATTTACTCCTCGGTGCCTTGCCGGGTGTTCCTACCCCCCTGTCCTATGCGAGCAGCGTAGAGCATGCACTCCGTAAGCTCAGCGAGCTTTACTCCTGCAGCCGTTTCCGCTGTGTGAAAATGCTGGAAGGGGATAAACGCGCGCTGGAGGGTCTGGATGCCTCACAACGTCATTCTATCGCCGAAATGAGACATTCCTTAGAAGAAGAGGCGGACGACGACATCGCATCTATCATCGCTTCCGGTCGCTACGACCGTATATGCGCCATCACCGGAGACATCCACGCCGAAAGTACTCAGGACACAGGTTTCTCCGCGCGAATCGACCGCTTGCTTACTCACCGAATATGGGGGCTTGCCGTCTTCGTGGCGGTCATGTGGACTATCTACTACCTTGCCATCAGTACTGTCGGTAGTTGGGGGACTGACTGGGCGAACGATGTGCTCTTCGGACCGGTGGTAGGCGGGTGGCTGGAGGGTTTCATCGGTACATCCCCGGCAAGCGCGGAATGTCTTACCCTCTTCAGTTCTGTCCTCGCCGTCTGCCTGATTTTCCCGGTTACTCTGCGGCGCCTGCATGATATCGGGCTCAACGGTTCTTGGCTTTACTTGGCTATCGCTCCTTTCCTCCTCGAGTATATGTGCCCGCATCTGCCGCATTTGCTGCATACGGGGGTGATGTGGTTTCTTTACGTGGCTAATGCTTTCCTCTTGCTTGCCTGTGTCTCCTTCCGCGGTACCCCGCATGTCAATCAATACGGCAATGTGCCAAGCGGTATCGGTTGGCGTCCTTTCACACCGGACGGTCGCGCCGGGCGTTCGGAATATATCCTTTGGTTGATTCTGCTCAGCGCCCTGAGTGTGGGTATAGCTCTGCTCGGTCGCATCGGTATGGATTGCAGCGCGCAGCTTCGCTCGTTGGTGGCGGATGGTATCGTAGCGGGTGTCGGAGCCGTACTCGGTTTCCTACCTCAAATGGCTGTGCTTTTCCTCCTGCTTTCCCTGCTGGAGGACTGCGGGTACATGGCGCGTGTCGCTTTCATGATGGACCGTATATTCCGTGCCATCGGACTCTCCGGGAAATCCTTTATTCCCCTCTTGGTTTCTATGGGTTGCGGTGTGCCGGGAATAATGGCTACGCGTACTATCGAAAATGAAAAAGACCGCCGCATGACTGTTATGCTCACCACATTCGTTCCCTGCGGTGCCAAACTCCCCATCATCGCCCTCATCGGAGCAGTCGTCGGTCAAAGCCCGGCTATGGCTACCCTCGCTTACTTCGCCGGTATTGCCTCGGTTATATCAGGTGGTCTAATCCTGCGTAAAACTCCTTTATTTGCAGGCGGTTACACTCCTTTTGTTATGGAGCTACCCCCTTACCATACCCCTCGCGGTACCAATATTAATCTACGGGCTATGGAACGTTGCAAGGCTTTCGTTCATAAAGCCGGTACTATCATTTTCATCGCCTCCGCTACGATCTGGTTCATGAAAAATTATACGTGGGATCTGCGTTATCTGAATACCGGCGAGGATGCGGCCGCCGTGGAGCAAAGTATGCTCGCGGATGTCGGGCATAGTTTCGCTCCGATCTTTTCTCCTTTAGGTTGGGGCGATTGGCGTCCGGCTGTCGCTACGGTAACCGGTTTAGTGGCAAAGGAAGAGGTTATCGGTACCTTCGGGGTGCTCTACCGCAACAGCTCTCCCGAAAAGGAGCAAGCGGAGAATGATTCTGCCTCGGAGGATGAGGATGATGCCCTGCCCAATAGCAGTGCCTTCCCTAAGTGCAATGCCCTGAGCGCTTTGTCTATGGCTCTGTGGCAGATAGACCCCGATGTACGTAGCGCAGTACCCGCGGAACCCGCCGCCGCTGAACCGGAGGAGGAAACTCCGTCCGAAAACAAGGATTGGCTCACGCGTGTCACGGAGTTTTTCTTCGGTGTGGAGGAGGATGAGGAAACAACGGGGGTTGCCGAGGAAATTCGAAACGCAGGTGCTTTTACCCCTCTGAGCGCTCTCTCATTTATGCTCTTCAATCTCCTCTGTGCTCCGTGTTTTGCTGCCTGCGGTGCTATCCGCCGTGAAATGAACAGTGCTCTCTGGACTTGGTTCGCTATCGCTTACATGTGTGTGTGGGCTTACCTCGTCTCGTTGATGGTATTCCAATTCGGAACTTGGGCATATTCGGGGCTTTTCGGCGCGGGTCAAATCGTAGCCTGCTCCGTGTTCCTCGCTTGGCTCTTTATGATACTTCGCCGCCCCGCATCTCCTTCTCTTTAATCCTTCCCGACTCCCATGAACGATTTAATTTTAGGGACTATCCTTTTCCTAGCGGTCGCTTGGGCATTTTACGCGTGCCGAAGAAAAAAATGCTCCCGGAATTGTCCGGGTAGCGGCGTGTGTCACCGGTGCTCCTGCGGTTGCCGTATCTCAAAGTCTCCTTCTCAACATCCTGAGCATGAACACCCTAAACACTAACCACCTCCGTCCCTTACACTTATCCCCGCAGGTTCGCTCATATCGCGTTCCCTCATTTCAATCTTCTTGAACAACATAAATGCACATGAACATAATAAACACAATAAAGATAGTGTCGGTCTGTCTTATCGCTGTACCGGCAATAGTGCGGGCTGATGACAGTCCGAAGGCAGGTGATATCCTCGACGGTATCAATATGTTTACCCCGGAGGAAGGTGACCCCGCCTACAAAGTGAAGGCTAACGCAAAATACGGTACCCAATGGGGACTGGATTTGGCTTATAGCTACCGTGGTACTCACCGAGCTACCACAGATACATACGGCAATAACAACCTTGCCCTCCTCCACGGTCAACTCAATCAACGTCTCATCCGAGATGACCTCAACGGCGGTACTTGGTTGCGTATCGAAGTTTCCGGTTCCTGGGCTCTCGATAAGCATTCGGCTACTTCGAATAACTCCGCTACTTTCACGGAAGGCTTCGGTACAACGACTTCCGTGCATCCGGATGTTATGGGCCCGCACGATCTCTTTATCCCGGAACTCGCTCTCATGCATTATTTTGCCGGTAAGCGTGCCTGTATCATCGCCGGTATGGTCAATCTTACCAATTATTTCGATGCGGTCAGCGTGGCTAACGATACTTTCTCTTCTTTCGTTAACTCCGGTTTCGTTAATTCAACGATTTTACCGCTGGTTGACAGCAACGCGGGCGCAGTCGTTCAGGTCGAGCTCGGTCATAAAAATTACATCATGGCAGCTGTCAGTCGTACCGGAGTCGCTATGGGGTACGATCCCTTCAACGGTCAAAGCGATGGTTACTGCGCGGTCGCCGAATTCGGTCACTACTTCGCGGATGGTAAAGGTACCCTCCGTTTTAATCCGTTTTTTCAGATGATTGATGTTGAAGACGACTCGGGTACGGTGCGCCACCGCCGCAACGCCGGATTAGTCGGCAGTGTAGAGTATACCCCGGCGGAGTTCATCACTCTCTTCGTACGCTCCGGGTTCGGTGCAAAGCAATCCCTCGGTAATGCCGCCGAATTGTCCTTCGGTGCTCATATCCACCCCTTCCCGTCTCGCGAAGATGATTACTTCGGAATCTCCTACGGCGTTTTCAAAGGTACTGCACCATATCTCTCCGATGAGGGTAACGGCCATAACCGGGAATCCGTACTCGAAGTCCTGTACTGCCTGAACGTTAATAAGTGGTTCAAAGTTGTCCCCAATTTCCAATATATCCGTAACCCGGCTTATCGCTCGACAAGCGATGCCTGTGTCTTCGGCGTACAAGGCGTCTTCTCTTTCTAATCCTTTCGTACGTGCTGTAATGTGTGTAGAGGGAGGGGCTGTACCGCAGTCCCTCCCCCCGATGCCTACACCCCCTTCCCCATTTACGATCTTAGATTTACGATTGACGATTTGAACCGCTGCCCTTCCACGGCACACCACATTGCCCACCCCCAATCCCCCCCACCGCATTTACGATTTTAGATTTACGATTGACGATTTAGAAAGCTAGCGCGCTCCGTTGCGCGTCCCACCACGAAAGGGCACCCTCCTACCGCCGGCGGTGCTTCCCGGTCTTGCAGCGTAAAAAAATCCCTGCGCCACGGCAGCGCCATTATTGGTAAATCAAAAATCTAAAATCATAGCCATCCAATAGAACCACTTTTCGGATGATACAACCCGCGTCATTTCTAGGATGGTTAATCCTTGCAGAAAAAGTTGGGTTTAGAC
>CAZJIH010000096.1:0-7674 GCA_964545935.1 uncultured Akkermansia sp.
CGGCAATGGCAAACGAAGAAGACGCCAGCAATTTGCGTAATACCATTGTGATAAGAGTTCGCTGTCCATTCGGCAGAGCATATAGCTTTTCTGTCTGCAGATATTTGGAGACATCGTTGTACAGTTTTTCCTCGTCTTCCGTGGGTGTATATTCACGAAGAAGCGCGTGACGCCTTGTATATCTCACATACTCGGAGACCTGTTTGCGGAGGGTGCGCTTGCAAAGCGGCTCGAGACGCTTCTTCAACTCATGATTTCTCACGTCAGCATTGGTAGCCGCGACATACATATCCCGGAACGTTTTATCATCTCCGAATACACGATCATCTATGATACTCACCAGACCGTAAAGCTCCATAAGATTATTCTGCAAGGGAGTAGCCGTCAGTAACAATTTCCTTTTGCCGACCAGAGCACCCTTCAGCTTTCTCCCAATGACATTATCAGGCTTATATGCATTGCGCAAGCGGTGAGCCTCGTCCATGATAACGAGATCCCACGGAACACGCCGGAGGTCTCTCTCCTTATTTGAAGCGAACTGATAGGAGCAGATCACAACTTGACCGGTGATATCGAAAGGGTTTGTAACTCCCTCTTTGCGACATTTGTTATAGACGCCGGAATCCATCAATACAGAATCTATGTAAAATTTTTCAAAGAGTTCTGACCGCCACTGCATTCTTAGGGCGGCAGGAACAATAAGCAGGATATGTCTTTTCCGCTCTGCCCAGCACTGTGCGAGAACAAGACCTGCCTCAATTGTTTTTCCGAGACCGACCTCATCGGCGAGCAAAGCACCTGTGCCAAGAGGGGATTTTACGGCAAATAGAGCCGCATCGACTTGGTGGGGATTTAGATCAACTTTTACGCCGGACATAGCGGACACTAGCCCGTCTATGGATGACTGCGGTCGTTGCAGAAGAATCTGCTCCGCGAAATATCTTGATTGGTGTGGTGTATAATTATTCATTTACTGCATCAGCCTCCTGTTTGCATTAGTTTTCATCAGATTCATGGCGTCTGAGCATTGCTCCATTTCCTCTTGCAACGAAGCTTCTCAATTTCTTCGTCAAGCCGGTCCGTGTCCATCCTCTTTCCCCTATTTCCCGAGCAACGAACACCCTGAGCGGAAATGCTTTTGCCGCTCCTTTTGTCGATGCGTATGCCTTTGCTATAGTCTCCATCGGTGGACTTCCTTCACAGACTGACGAAAACCGCCGACACAATTTTACACGGGAATGTGTTCCATGGCAAATTTTTTTTTACCTCCGAAATCAAAATGCGCAAAGATGCGAAATTGGAAGGGAGAAGGAGGTGCCGGGCGGGAAAGGGAGAGGGAGAACGGTCGTAGGGGGCAGGGCGGTTGCTGAGTACGAAGTACGAGGTACGAAGTACGAAGTATTGAAGTTAGGCGCAACGGAGTTGCGCGGAATTTGGCAGCAAAGCTGGGGAGGATGGTGCGTGGTTGGGCATGCGGGTGGGTGTGGCGAGAGGGGAAGAAGGGAAAAGGAGGAGAGGGAAGGAGGTGCCGGGCGGGAAGGGGGGGGAGGGAGAACGGTCGTAGGGGGCAGGGCAGTCGCTAGGTACGAAGTATCAGGGTTCGGCGCAACGGAGTTGCGCGGGGTGGTGGGGCGCAAAGCGGGGACGATGTGTGGGAACTAAATCTGTGCTCCCGAGAGGTTGGTACACACGTGGTAGGCGGAGCTGTGACGAAGTGCTCGCGTGGCACCAATATCCATCACACATGACGCAACTTGCCATAAAACTCTCATCGCGCACGTTTTTGCTGCACGACCTGATTGCCTACCACGCCCGCTGCTCCCCGGCTCTGCCACTTCGTACTTCGCACCTCGTACTTCTTGTTGGACGTCTGTAACTCGCATAGAGATCAGCATTGCAGCATTTTCGAAAATTGTATCGGGTACGGTGTGAATTTTTTCTACTCACTCCAAATATGGCTGGACATCCCGTTAAAATAGGGTAAATTCAGCTACCTATGGATACGCACGACTCCGAAATCTCCCCCACAAGCGGCACCCCGTCTCCCTCCCCAGACAAACTAATCGCGCAGCTTAAACAGGGTATAGCCTACTGTGAGGGCGATGGGGTAACAATGGACGTAACCAGGGGCAGGGAGTTAATTCGTGGAACCATCAAGGGCGTAGAGAAGGCAGCAGAAAGGGGAAACGCGGAAGCACAGTACAACCTTGGGGTGTGCTATTACTATGGCGATGGTGTGGACGAGGACTACGCAGAAGCGACAAAATGGTATCGTCTCGCTGCCGAGCAGGGGTATGCGGATGCACAATACAGCCTTGGGGAGTGCTATGACAATGGCAATGGTGTGGACAAAGATTATGAAGAAGCCGCAAAATGGTATCGTCTCGCCGCCGAGCAGGGGCATGCAGAGGCACAGTACAACCTTGGATTGTGCTATTGTTGGAGACATGGTGTGAGCAAGGATATCACAGAGGCATTGAGGTGGTACCATCTCGCTGCCGAGCAGGGGTATGCGGATGCACAATACAGCCTTGGGGAGTGCTATGACAATGGCAATGGTGTGGACAAAGATTATGAAGAAGCCGCAAAATGGTATCGTCTCGCCGCTGAGCAGGGAAACGCGGATGCACAGTACAATCTTGGAGTGTGCTATGCCCACGGTAAGGGTGTGAACAGAGATGATGCAGAAGCTGTGAAATGGTACCATCTCGCCGCTGAGCAAGGGCATGCGGAGGCACAGTACAACCTTGGGGTGTGCCATGCCCGCAGCAAGGGCGTGAACAGAGATGATGCAGAAGCCGTAAAATGGTACTGCCGCGCGGTTGAGCAGGGGCATGTCGGAGCAATGTATAAACTCGGCAAATGCTACCTTGACGGGATAGGTGTGGAAAAAGACGGGGTGCAAGCTGTAGAGTGGGTAAAAAAAGCGGCAGAAGCCGGGAATGGCGGTGCAGCGTACGAACTCGGCAAATGCTATCTTGACGGGACAGGCGTGAAAAAAAATCCTGAGAGAGCGGTAAAGTGGATAATAAAAGCAAAGGAGAGGGGGTACCATGGGGATGCTCGGGATGTTGGAGAGGTAATGTGCGAGCTAGCCCTGTGCTATCGGGACGAAGATGGTGTAAAAAGGAATATCAAAAAAGCGTTAGAGTGGTTTAAGAAAGCGGCAGATAAGGGGAATTCCGATGCGATGTATGAACTCGGCAAGCACTACCTTGACGGGGTAGGTGTGGAAAGGAATTTCGAGGAAGCTATAAAGTGGATACAAAAAGCGGAGGAGAAAGCGCATTACATGGAGGACTGGGAAATTGGAGAAATAATGCATGCACTAGCAATGTGCTATTGTGACGGAGATGGTGTGAAAAGAAATCTCGAGAAGGGCATAGAGTGGATACAAAGGGCGGAAGAGAAAGGGCATTACGTGGAAGATCGGGAAATTGGAGAAATGATGTATGAACTAGCAATGTGCTATTATGACGGAGATGGTGTGAAAAGAAATCTCGAAAAAGCCATAGAGTGGATTCTAAAAGCGGGGAAGAGAGGGCATCACGTGGAAATTCAGGAAAATGGAGAAATAATGTATGAACTTGGCAAATGTTATCTTTCCGGGAGGGGCGTAGAGAGAGACGAGACGCAAGCCATAGAATGGATCAAAAAAGCAGCAGAAGCTGGGAATGTCCCCGCAATGCGTCTCCTCGCCGGATGCTATCACGATGGTATAGGCGTGGGAAAAGACGAGGATCGGGTCGAAATGTGGTTTAAGAGAGCGCGGCAGACTTGTCAAGAAGATGACTGATCGTAGGATGATGACTGAACAGATAATTCACGCATCCCGGAGTTGCATACAAAATTCTATCGGACATCCCATTAACCCCCCAAACCTGTCCCAAGAAAAATATGAGCTTCGTAGTGGGCGATGACTTTGATGCAGGAAAACGCGGGGGTGAGATCAAGTACGAAGAACGAAGTGAAGGAGTTAGGCGCAACGGAGTTGCGCGGGTGGGAACGGTGAACGCAAAGCGGCATTTACGTGTGGGGACTAAATCCATGCACTCGTGAGACCGGTACACACGCGGTAGGCGTATCCATGGAGAGATACTCGCGTGGCACCGGTGTTCATTGCAAATGACACGTCCGGTTACAGCTGCGGATTCTCAACACTCACATCGCACACGCTTTTCCTGTACGCATCCATTGCCTACCACGCCCGCTACTCCCCGGCTCTGCCACTTCGTACTTCTTGTTAGCCGTTTGTATAGCATTGCGGCGGTTTCCAAAATTTTGTCGGGACAGGTGAGAGAAACGGGGGTGCAGAGAGCATTTGCGGATGATGACGAAAAGTCACAAGTTTTGGCTTAATTTTGAGGAAAATTTCATATAAAGACTTGAAACTCAGGCGACGAAATTGATACATGATTTTTGGAACAGAGGAGACATTCCCACCTTGTTTGATTTTACTCGCGAGTCATGAGGTGGGGTTGAATAGTGGGTTTACAGAATGCAGGAATTCCTGTAAAATGTAAAATGGATAGGAGCTAATACTCTAATTAGCAAGTAGTTATGACTTAAAGTTCAGACATCCTGTCAGATGCGGGTAAAGGCAGTTACCCACCACACACGCCCGCCGCAGGTACGAAGTAGCAAAGCCGGGGATCGGAGGGTGTGGTAAGCGATGGTGTTGTGTAGGGAAAAGGTATTTTTCCGTCCCGGTTCGGTTTGAGGTCTTGCCAAGTGGCGTGGGGTGGTGTATTATACGTTTTACAGAATGCAGGAATTCCTGCAAAATGTAAAATGAACCGGGAGGGAACATGCAGATAAAGCGAGATGCGTATCTTACACAACTGATTGATAAAAAGCACAATGGGCTTATCAAGATTGTGAGTGGAGTACGACGATGCGGCAAGACGTATCTGCTCTTCGAGCTTTTTCGTGCGCATTTACTGGGTGCAGGGGTACCCGAGGATCATATTATTTGCCTCTCACTGGATGACTTTGAAAATAAGAGATATAGGGAAGCGGAGGTCTGCTACCGTTATGTGAAGTCTCGGATACGCGACACGCAGATGTACTACGTCCTGCTGGATGAAGTGCAGATGTTAGAAGACTTTGAGAGCGTGCTCAATGGGTTTTTGCACGTCAGGAACTTGGACATTTACGTGACCGGGAGTAACTCACGCTTTCTTTCCACGGATGTGGTGACGGAATTTCGCGGGCGAGGGGATGAAGTGCGGGTTTACCCACTGAGTTTCAGTGAATTTTATGCTACGAGGGACTGCTATTGGGAGGAAGCATGGAAGGAATACGCGCTTTACGGAGGCATGCCGCTCGTACTTTCCATCTCCGATCCGCGTGCGAAAAAGAAGTACCTGCGCGATTTGTTCGAGGAAACCTATTTACGCGACATCATTGAACGCAATCACCTGCAGAAAACCGAGGAATTCGACGCGTTAGTAAACATTCTCGCTTCCGGCATCGGTGGTCTGCTCAATCCGCGCAAAATCGCCGCGACCTTTGCGAGTGTGGCAAACATGAATATCTCGGCTCCGTCCATCAGGCAGTATTTAGATTATTTGGAGGATGCCTTCCTCATACAAAAGGCACAGCGATATGACGTGCGCGGGCGGCACTACATCGATTCCCCTTACAAGTACTACTTCACCGACATAGGACTACGCAACGCCCGCATCAACTTCCGGCAAAAGGAGGAACCGCATATCATGGAAAACATTATCTACAATGAGCTCTGCGTACGCGGCTTCCGAGTCGATGTCGGCTCTGTCACTGTGGATGAGCGCGGGGTGTCCGGACGCGAGCAAAAACGGCTGGAAGTGGACTTCGTGGTCAATGATTACGATGATCGAATCTACATTCAATCTGCCCACCGCTTACCCACTGCCGCCAAGCGCGCTCAAGAAGAGCGCCCCTTGCTTTCCATCCGCGACGCTTTCCGCAAGGTCATCATCACGCGAGACGCATCTTCCTCGTATCGAGAAGAAAATGGTGTGCTCATCCTCCCCCTACACGAGTTCCTCCTCCATCCCGATGCCCTGCGCAGGTAAAAGAGCACATCTCTCCCGAATAAATCAAACGCTCCCAAGTACGAAGTGCGAAGTAGGAATTTGGCGCAACTTCGCTGCGCAGGGAGGTGGATGCGGAGCCGGAACGACGCGTGGGGAGTAAATCCGTGCAGCCGTGAGGTTGGTACACACGTGGTAGGCGAATCTATGGAGAGATACACGCGTGGCACCGGTGTTCATCGCACATGACACGTCCGGTTACAGATGTGGATTCTCAACACGCATATCGCACATGTTTTCCCTGTGCGCATTGATTGCTTACCACTCCCCCTCGTGTTCATTCTTTTACGCCGCGTTCTTCGAGGAGCTTGACAACCTTCTCTTTCTTTTTCTCACGCGCGAGCTGCAGGGCAGTCTTACCGTCCTTGTTTTTGATGTCGGTGCGGGCACCGGAATCGAGAAGTAAGGGGCATGTCTCCTCAAAATAACCCTCATCAATGTTTTGCATCATGTATGTGTTGCCGTCATTGTCCTGCGCGTTGACATCCGCACCGTTTTGTATGAGAAACCTGAGCATCTCAGACCAACTCGGATTGACGTACATGAGAGGGGTTTTACCGTCCTTATTGCGCGCATTGATATTTGCTCCGGCTTTGAGGAGAGCTTGTGCCCGCTCGATTCTTAAATGTTTTGCGGCACTGTGCAGGAAACTTTGCTTAGTTACAGGAGACTGATAGGACGCGATGTCGGATCCATCGGCGAGGAATTTGAGTATTTCCAGATAGGTGTCGATCGCAAATTTGTCACGAAAAGGCCAAGATGAGAGCAGACGCTCAACCAAATCCGCGTCGAATTTGGCACCGTGCGTCTTCCAGAAGCGGCATAGCTCGAGTACCGCATCATCAGTATTACTTTGGCGTATCACACAGTCGAGTATCCGAACTTCTTTCTCTGCATCTCGGACGTTGGCACCGGCATCTAGGAGAGCTTGAGCTGTTTTCACGTTGCGGGCAGTGTGGAGGGCGGTTATGCCGTAAACATTCGCGGAGAGGTTAACTCCGGCATTCAGAAGCCGCTTTGCGAGGGACGCGTCCGTGCTTCCTGCCAGCATAAGCGTTGTTTTGCCGAAGCGATCCGTGGCAGAGGGATCGGCACCCGCATCCAGAAGGATGTTGGCGATGGACGCGAGTTGCTCCGGGGATAATTCGGGGTATTGCTCATCCGTAGAGTCATTGGTGTCGTGTTGCTCAAAGAGGGGATTTACGAGAGCGTCTTGAGGTGCCTTGTCACCGCACAACTTGAGAGAAAAGCGCAGCAATTTTTCCGGTGAAGCAAACAAATCGACCATGGCAGGCGGAAGGTCCGGGCATTGTTTGAGTTGGCCCGAAGGTATAAAGCTATTCATCAGCTGAAGCGGAAGAGAGTTAGGAACAGGGCAACCGGCTTTGACGAGAGTATCGATGATGTCGTAGACTTCGAGGGAGTATTCGCATTCCGTGCGCCAAGAGCTGAGCTGCGCGATTCCGCGGGTCGGGAAGTCGATGTACGGCGTGCGAGAATCCCCGGTATATACGGTCATCTTCGGGACATTGAAGAATTTGAGGGAAGAAAGAGGGTTTTGCTTTTCGGGGAGTTTGGCACCGGCTGCCAGAAGCTC
>CAZJIH010000097.1:0-7514 GCA_964545935.1 uncultured Akkermansia sp.
TAAAGCCGCTGAACAGGGGGATGCGAAGGCTCAGTACATCCTCGGAGCGTGCTATTACAATGGCGAAGGCGTCCCGAAAGACATGACAGAAGCCGCGAGATGGTATCGTAATGCTGCAGAACAGGGGGACGCAGATGCTCAGTTCCGCCTCGGATGCTGCTATTACAACGGCGAAGGCGTCCCGAAAGACATGACAGAAGCCGTGAGATGGTGGCGTAAAGCTGCTGAACAGGGAGATGCACAGGTTCAGTACTTCCTCGGAGTATGCTATTACAGAGGCGAAGGCGTCCCGAAAGACACCTACGAAGCCGTAAAATGGTGGCGTAAAGCCGCTGAACAGGGGGATGCGAAGGCTCAGTACATCCTCGGAGCGTGCTATGACAATGGCAAAGGTGTAACTCAAAATCCCTTCGAAGCAGCCAAATGGTACCGTAAAGCCGCCGAACAGGGATTTGCGAAGGCTCAGTGCAACCTCGGTTTGTGCTATGCCAAAGGGGAAGGTGTACCCAAAGACTATACCGAGGCGGAAAAGTGGTTTCGACTTGCCGCTGAGCAGCAAGATGCGGGGGCACAATTCGCATTAGGCTTGTGCTACGAAAATGGGTATGGAGTCAGGAAGGATATCACGGAAGCAGCAAAATGGTATCAACTTGCGTCTAAACAGGGGCACACGGGAGCAAAAGCTAAACTTGCATCATGTGAGAAGATAAAGTTATTGAATGAGGAATTCCGCAAAACCTTCCGAGACATGAAGGAATCGTGGACTGCTAAGGGTGCTAGGGGTAAATTGGACAAACTACGTATGATATGGACTGACAAGTTGCTTCACTTATCCGGTTGTGCACTATGTCGGGCCGGTATGGGCAATGACGTGAAAGGCAAAATAGCCGAAGCAGATGATCTGATGCAAAGAGTGTTTAACAATTTGGAAAAAGCTTCCGACCCACGTGAGACATACGAAACAGTAGAGGAACTCACAAAAGCAGCTGCAATGATCATCCCCCTCTTGATGAGTCTGTGACACAGGTTCCCTGAACATCTGTTCCCTAATTTCCGCGTTCCCCTAATTGACAAGTGTTCAGAGGAAGTTTACGTTAGAGTCCTGTTGCATTTCCGGCAATCAAAATTTCCCAAGCACTCCCATCTGTCGGAAGGAACTCTGCCGTGGGGGGACGCGGCAGGACTGCGGTTCACCCACCCTAACGTTCGTTCGCAAAGGCATCCGCGGGTTTCGACTCCCCCTCCGGTCGCTCTGCAGTGCTCACACGCTTACTCTCCCTTTTCCGCATTACACCGAATCACCGAGTACACGCGTTCACCTAAGACGCAGCTTCTCGGAGTCTACCGCCGCAAAATGCTTCTGTATATTATTTTGAATGCGACGAGCCACAGTCAGTGCTATTTCTGTGTTTTCTACAATATCAGGGCAGCAAATTTGACAGGTACAGCAGTCCATTCCTTTACCCCATGATGGCTGTATGACATATTTTTTCGAAAAGTCATTTTTCAGCCGTTAGAGAAATTGGGACGATAAACTAAAGTTTCCGCCCATCAATGCGGGTGGGATACCGCTCCCGCTCATTCCCCCTGCTCACTTCGTACATGTTCGCCCTCGCGTCTTCTGACCGCAGAGATATCGTCCACCGCTAACCCTCCTATTTTATCGGGGCAGGTGTACTTTTTTTGCGTGGTGAAAATTTTTTGAGTGACAAGTGGTTTTTCGTGTGGTAGAATGCGTGTGAGCAGATGGTGAAGCGACTACGAGTTGGTTGGTTGGTGTGGGTGTTCGGCGCGATCGCGTTGGCGGTTGCGGGGGGTGTGCGTGCGCAGGAGACAGATGTCGGGCGGTTATCTGAACAGCAGAGCGCGAGGCGGCATGCCGCGATACGTGACGCATTGCAACAAGTGCAGGAAGCGCGTAATGATTATCAGGCTAAGCGATATACGGATGCGGTGGAACACTATCGGAATGCTTTATCGGTGTTACCGGAGGGCGAGCCGACGAAGAAGCTGAGGGAGTTTATTCGGGTAAGTTTAGGGGATGCGTTGATAGCGCGTGCTATAGATTACAGATCGGTAGGGCGGACAGAGGAGGCTGTGGAGTTCCTGAAAGAAGCGATAGGGTTAGACCCGAGCAATGAACGAGCTAAGAGAGAACTCGTGTATACACGTGATGCGGTGAGGACGAATCCTGCGTTGACACCGCAGCATGTCGGGAATGTAGAAGAAGTGAATCGTTTGCTTGTTTTAGCAAATGGGTACTACGATTTAGGGGATTATAACAAGGCGATAGAAACTTTTCAGAGTGTACTGAGGATTGATGCGACGAATGAGGCAGCTCGCAGAGGGATAGAGATGGCGCACAAAAAACGGCAGGAGTATTTTAGGAAAGCGTATGATGCAAATCGTGCGGCGAAATTGACAGAGGTAGATCGGGTATGGGAGAATGCGATGGATATAGGGACGGAGGATGCGCCGCCGATAGTTTCGGCAGCACCGGTAGAACGTACAGAGCAGGAGCGTTCGGAGGCGGAGCAAGAGCAGGCGTATTCGGATGCGTTGGGGCAGATGATTATACCGAGTATCAATGTTGAAAATGCCGATGTGGCTGAGGTATTGGATATTTTACGTGGTAATATAAAGCGGTTGCAAAAGCCCGGAGAGAAGCCCATAAATATACTAACAAGCTTTGGGGCATCCGATACCCCTGAGTACAAGGGATTGATGCAGAGGCATAGTACCTTCCGCTTCGATAGTATATCGGCGAAAGATCTTCTCAAAGAGATTGAGAAACGTTTTGATGTAGAATACGTTATTAGTCCCTTGGGTATAGAAATAACGTGTGCTGGGCAGGATTTCGGGCGCATGGTAGACCGAGTTTATGTAGTACCACCACATTTTTTTGACGGAGAAGGAGGCGATGAGGAGAGCGATGACGAAGAAGCAGAAGGTTTTGCTTCGGGTAAACTGAAAGTCAAGCGAACGGATCCTGTAGCTGTGCTCAAGAGATACGGCATAAGTTTTCCGAAGGGAGCGATGGCGGCATATCGTTCATCCACGCGGAGACTTACCATTCGTAATACGCAACGTAACATAGAGCAGCTGGAAGAATTGCTGGAGAATACCGCGACGATGCAGGATAAGCAGATAGTTTTGACGGTAAAAGTAGCGGAGGTTAATGAAGAAGACTTGGAAGATTTGGGCTTTGATTGGTTGTTGGGAATGCACTTGGGGGGGGAAGCATTTTTACACGGGGGTGTGGAACAGCAATTTAGTAATGCGCCCGGAATGAGTATTACGACGCCATCTAATTCTGTACCTAAAGAGAATGCGCCATCTATGACGGAGGGGCTTCGTTCCATACGGCAGGTTGCTACTCAGCAGAATATAGAAAGCTTACTGAAGCTCGGCAGGATATCAGCGTACCAAGACCACATTGCGGGCAACGTACCCTCGCCTACCATATTCGGGATACGCGGAGTGTGGACAACAGCTGATGTGAGCGTGATGATGCGCGGATTATCGCAGAAGGGTGGAGTGGATACATTGAGTTCGCCAAAATTGGTATTTTCGCCGGGGAGGGAAGAGCAGGCTGTACTCATCAATGTACGTGAAATGTTCTATCCTTCGAGTTATGATCCACCCCAGATACCTCAGCAGAGTTCCGGCAACAACTACTACAATAACAACTATTACAATAACGACGATAACAATGGGAATGGACGGCATAGTAGACCGGTTGTTATGCCGGTTGCAGCAGGTTCACATCCTTCTGAATTTACTCGCTACGGGTACGATGAGGACAATGTAGGAGGTATAGGTTCTATACTTCAGGTACACAATGCGGAAATAGCACCTGATAACAGCAGTGTACGACTTGCTATTACAACGACAGTGAATGATTTTGAAGGATTTGTGAATTGGGGATCTCCCATTAGTACCCTTATGTGGACGGATAAGGAGATAGAACCTGTAGTACTAACGCCCAATGACATTTACCAACCGATATTTAAGAGGTATCGGGTGAACACGGTGGTAACGGTACGGGATGGGGCGGTTATAGTGCTGGGAGGGTTGAAAGAAGCACATGAGATAAGGTACGAGGATAAGGTACCTATTATAGGGGATTTACCGTTGGTAGGGCGTTTATTTCGGTCGAGTGGAACGAGTCGGAAGCGGCGAGCCTTATTGATATTTGCTCAGGTAAACGTAATAGACCCCACGGGCAATAATATAAAAGGGAGTACGAAAGGGATGGCAGAGGAGCCGGATGCGCCCGCGCTATAACACGGGAAATGTGCGTAACAGCTTCATGAGTTCAGCAACCGAGATCAGGCATGAATGGTGGTCCGGACCACTGGGGCACATCATGTGGTTGTTTATAACGCTGGTGTGTTTAACACTAAGGAAGCGTGTTGTTGGGGATGCGCGTTTACTGTGTGAGCGGCAGAATATAGTAGCGATATGGCATAATCGGATATTTACGCCGTGTTATTTTTACCGGTATGTGATGCGAGGGAAGGTAGAGATGAGCATGCTAACGAGCGCGAGCAAAGACGGTGCGATGTTGGCAACGGTAGCCCGCGATTACGGGATGAGTGCTGTAAGAGGGTCCGGGCACCGACGTGGGGCAGAGGGATTCATGGATATGGTGCACGAGCTGCAAGCCGGTAAGAGTATGTGCATAACACCGGATGGTCCGAAGGGACCAGTGTATTGTTGTCGCCCCGGCATAGTTAAATTGGCTTCCATGAGTGGGGTGCCCATTATACCCATACGCATTCATTATACGGCTTGTTTACGGGTGCGCTCGTGGGATCGATTTTTCATACCTCTCCCGTTTTCTGTAGTTACAATGGAACTGTGCGAACCGTTGACCGTGCCTTCGGAGCTTACGGGAGATGAATTAGCAGCGGAATGTCGGCGACTTGAAGCTGCCTTGCGAGACGATGATTTTCCCTCTCTTTACCCTGAACAAAAGACACCATCAAAAACGACATGATACCGACCATCATAGACGGCAAAGAAACAGCGCGACGAATACTACAAGAATTACGTACGGAGATTGAACAACTCAGGCAAAAAGGATGTATACCCGGTTTGGCTGTAGTATTGGTAGGTGAAGACCCGGCATCTCGCATTTACGTCAATTCAAAGGTAAAAACATGCGGAGAGCTGGGTATATATTCACAAAAATGGGAATTACCGACCGAGACAACGCAGGAGGAACTCATCGGACTCATACGACAGTTGAATGAAGATGAACGTATCCATGGTATTTTGGTGCAAAGCCCGCCACCTAAACATATAGACGAGCAGGCGGTCATCCTTGCCATAGATCCGAGCAAGGATGTAGATGGTTTTCACCCTGTCAACGTGGCGAAACTGGTATTGGAAGACCCCACCGGATTTGTTCCGTGCACCCCCCTAGGGTGTATGCATTTGCTGAACGCTTACGGTATCTCCACTCAGGGGAAGCATGCCGTTATCATCGGTCGCAGTATGATTGTGGGCAAGCCAATGGCTCATTTGTTGATGAGCAAAAAAGCCAATGCCACAGTTACTATCGCGCATTCCCGTACATTGGATCTTCCCGCACTCTGCCGTACAGCGGATATCTTAGTGTCAGCCGTGGGTCGCCCTCATCTGGTGACAGCGGACTTTATCAAACCCGGTGCAGTCGTACTCGATGTGGGAATTAATCGCGTGGAAGACGCATCTCGTCCCCGTGGCTACCGTATTGTGGGTGATGTAGATTATGATTCGGTAGCACCGCTTTGTTCTGCCATAACGCCCGTACCGGGCGGAGTCGGACCCATGACGATCGCGATGCTGATGAGCAATGTCGCAACACACGCGGCACACCGCAGCTAGCTTTCCCTCACAAGAGCGCGTCGGCGCAGGATTTATGCTAGGAGCAGGGAACGTAGGTGAGGGAGAGAGACGGGCAAGTGCGGCGCGATAGACGTTAAATCCTTGCCTTGGGAATAGCCCCAGTTGACGAGGATGAGTTGGGAACCGGCAGCCTGTGCGGTGGCGGCATCGATGAGGGAGTCTCCCACGAGGATGAGCTCCTGCGCGGGCATATTCCACTGATTTGCAATGTGTAACAGGGCATCCGGCGCAGGTTTACGCGGGAAGGTGCCGTCGTGTCCGATGATAGGCTCAAAGGTATGCTCGCCGAAGAGCGTACGCACCATTTCAGACGTGATTTCGTGTTGTTTGTTGGAGAGAACCGCTAAGTGCGCTCCTGAAATGCTCAGGTCACGGATGAGTTCAGGCATACCCGGGTATGGTTGTGGTGCCGCACTGCGCCAGCACGCCGTGTATTCCCGCACAAAATGCGCGACCAATTCATCTACTGCCTCAGCCGGTGCGCTTTCCTCCTCTTCGTATCCTAAGGCACGTAAACACAGATTTCGTACTCCGCAGCCGATGATGTCGGTTACGCGTTGGAGCGAGAGTTGAGGTTGCCCCATACAAGCCAAGGCACGATTCAGGGCGACCGCAATGCCGGGCATAGAATGTACCAGAGTACCATCTAAATCAAATACGATCCCCTTTGCCTTCATTTTTCGGTGTGTCAGTGGATAAATCCGCGTTCGGATTCTTTCAGGAATTGCAATAATTTGGCAACGTAGGGATTATGTCCGTATTTTTCATCGGCGAGAATAGTTTGTATACCCTCATCAATGTGGCAACCCTTGACCAAAAAGAGTTTTTTGTACGCAAACCTGAGTGCCCGTATATCATCCTCCGGCACACCGCGACGTTGCAGACCGATGGTGTTGACGGCTCGCACAGCAGCTGGGAAACCCTCGGCGATGATGTAAGGAGGCACATCCTGAGGCACACGCGCGCATCCGCCGATCATAGCGTGTTCCCCCACTCGCACAAATTGGTGAAGCGCGGCAAACCCTCCGATAATTGCCCAATCACCTATATGGCAATGCCCCGCTACCCCGGCATACCCGGAAAAAATACAGTGGTCACCGACTACACATTCATGCCCGCAATGGCTATTGATGAGGAAGTGATTATGCGAACCGATACGCGTTTTTGTCTCCGGTGAAGTAGATCGATTGATGTTACAATTTTCACGAAATACGTTGTAATCTCCGACTTCTAAGTAGGTCGGTTCGCCGTTGTATTTCAAGTCCTGCGACTTAAGACCCAGCACCGAAAAAGGGAAAAACTCATTGTACTCGCCGAAAGTAGACGGACCTCCCAGAACCACATGGCTATGTAATTTACTTCCTTTCCCGAGCTTTACATGCTCCCCTACCACGCAATAGGGTCCCACAACCACATCTTCCCCTATCTCTGCTGTCGGATCTATAATTGCTGTCGGATGTATCTGCGACATGCGTCTACTATACCCCACCATTCAGACACTGACAAGCAAAATTATGTCGCGGACGTTCCGGTCACCTGTCCTGTTACGGTGAAACTAAAGACTTAGCGGCGGGCGATGGCTATGCGGTGGGAAAATGAGGAGGGACAGCATCGAGGCG
>CAZJIH010000098.1:0-7459 GCA_964545935.1 uncultured Akkermansia sp.
GCAACCCGACGTTGAACCGGGGAGTACCGCCTGCGTTGGGGTGGGCTCGTTTCCGCGGCGGGACGCGCAACGGAGCGCGCATTATTCCTCAATCAAAAATCTAAAATCAAAAATCAAAAATGCGGCGGGGGGGCAGGCGTGGCGGGCATTGCGGCGGGGCGGTAGGAGCAGCGGTTCAGCTTTCGCAGTTGCGCGGGGTGCGGGGGAAGGGGAGGACATCGCGGATGTTCTGCACACCGGTGACGAACATGATGAGACGCTCGAAGCCCACACCGAAGCCGGCGTGCGGGACGGAACCGTAACGGCGTAAGTCCGTGTAGTGCGCGTAATTCTGTTCATTCATACCGGAGCGACGGATATTTTCTGCGAGGACGTCTAAGCGTTCTTCGCGTTGGCTACCGCCCATGAGCTCACCGACACCGGGAACCAGCACATCCATGGCGGCTACAGTGCGTCCGTCTTCATTTTTACGCATGTAGAAAGGTTTAATTTCGGCGGGGTAATCGTGGACAATAACCGGTGCGCGGAAATGTTTTTCGGTAAGGAAGCGCTCGTGTTCGGTCTGCATATCCATACCCCAATGCGGCGGAAAATCAAAGGATTGTTTACTTTGCTGCATCAAATGCACGGCATCCGTGTACGAACAACGAACAAAGGGGAGGTCGCGTACGGCTTCCAAGCGTTCACGGAGAGACGGATCGATCAATTTGCAGAAGAAGTCCAAGTCGCCGGAGGTATCACTCAATACATCCGATACGACATATTTAAGGAAATTTTCGGCGAGTTGCATATCGCCGGTTAGGTCACAGAAGGCAACTTCCGGTTCAATCATCCAGAATTCGGCGGCATGGCGCGGTGTGTTACTGTTTTCCGCGCGGAAGGTGGGACCGAAGGTATAAATACGACTTAGGGCACAGGCAAAGGATTCACCTTCCAGTTGCCCGGAAACGGTAAGTGATGCCGGTTTCCCGAAAAAATCTTTTTCGTAATCCGTGTTTTCGGCAAGTGGGTCAAGGGTCGTAACACGGAACATTTCGCCTGCTCCTTCGCAGTCGGATGCCGTGATGATGGGTGTATGCACCCAAATAAAGTCGTGCTCTGCAAAAAAACGATGGACGGCAGCGGCTACGCGCGAGCGAGTACGAAAAACGGCACCGTAAAGATTGGTACGCGGACGCAGGTGGGCAATGGTACGTAAAAATTCCGGGTTGTGGTGTTTTTTTTGGAGGGGGTAATCTGGGTCTACCGCGCCGATAAGTTGCACATGAGACGCCTGCATTTCCCATTTTTGTTTACCCGGAGAAGCTACCAACTTACCTACCACACGTATGGAAGCACCGGTACCCATACGCGATAACGACTCCGAACCGGGTACACCCTCATCCACTATCACCTGAAGTGAAGCCAAACACGTACCGTCATTCACTTCCAAAAATGAAAATTTACGCGCGTCCCTACGCGTACGCACCCACCCTTCCACACAAACATCATCAGTTGAGCCATCACTTGCAAGCAGATGCTTTATCAAAGTTCTTCGCATGCCTATACTATACCACATTACCTTGCCTCTCCGCAAGCACGAAAATCGCCGTTTGGGAAAGGAAAAGCCTACCGTTGCCGTCTTTCTGTCCTCGGTGTTAAAAAATTTGCACGGGGCAGTGCGCTAGCGTTCATCTTCGTGTTTTTTCGCGATGTGTAGAAATCCAGAGCCATACAGCGCTGAGGACGCCGACGTCATCCAGCCACCCTACAAAAGGGAAGAGCCAATCCGGGAGTAGATCAATCGGTGAAAGTAGGTAGATCAGAGCTAAGACCGCGAGAACTTTATTACGGGGAGTCCACAGAGAACCCTTTTGAGAGGATGAAAATCGTCGTTTCGCTTCATCAATTTTACTCGGAGAAAACGGCATTCGGACAAGAAAGGTGACGTATACTTACTTTTTCGTGCAGGTAAAGGGCGAGCTCCAGACGACCGTTGGAGAGGACCGGAGACGCATTGAAGCGCAAAGCACAACGGGCGGCTTGTTCTACGAGAGGTGCGGGAGCTCCGGGGTAACGTAGGAGTACATTGCGAGCGGCGAGAGAGGCGAAGTCGGCGATGAAATCATCGTCCGTTGAGATATGAAGCGGGATAGTACGTTGTTCGGCAAAAAGCAGGAGCCAATCACGCTCCTCGGCAACGGAAAGTTCCAAGTGAGCACCGGCTTGCATGATTGCCATAAGAACAATAGCTAAATCTTCGTTACTCAGACGGTCATCCACACGCAGGCAGACAGACTCCGGGGAGAAGGACAGGGTAGCCTGCATACCTTCTGCCGGGGGAAGAAGATGCTCCGTACCGAAGAGATGTTCCCACCAATATGAAATAGAATCGGCAGCGGCGGAAAGACGCATGGCAGACTCAGCATTAGAGAAAGCCGGGAGGGTATCCTTTGGGTCAAATACCAAGTCACGGCGGGTACTACGGGAAGAAGGACGCCCGTTCTCCACGCAATGGCAGAGCGCAATCACAGAACTCATGAGACCACGCATGGAACTGCAGGAAGTACGACCGCTTGCTTGCCACGTAGGTTCCGGGAAAACGCCCGTACGAACACCGGCGCAACAATTGATACAGACACGGCGACAATCAACCTCACTCTGCCAAGAAGAAATTTCATCCGCGTCCTGAGAAAAAATGATTGCAGCGGTTGCGTGGGAGAAAGGACGTTGGATGCGGGCAGCTTCGTGAGCGTCTGCCACACAGACAAACCCGATGAGCGGGAGACGACGACCGAAACGGACAAAATCACACTGAGGAGTGACACCCGTACACACCCCCGGACGCCAGAGTTGGGAATCGGATGGAGAATCCGAACGCGGGGGAAGACGCCATGTTAGGCTTGTATCGCGGCATGTCAATAACATACGTTCACCCTCTCCTAGGGGCGATGAAACGGGTCCTAAATCGGCACCCTCCAGCCATGTGGGACGGCACTGCTTTGTTTCCGCAATATCCTCGACGGCAGAGAAGAAAGCGGGATCATTGTAGAGGGAAGAATGGACGAGGATGAGGTGGGGGCAGGATGAAGCCTGACCGGAGCGGTAGAAAGCCGCACGGGTTATTTCGTGCAGAGCGAGGGAGCGGTCGCAACTTGCAGCTAGGTAGACGGTCGGACCGTACACTGGGGAAGCCGACACGGTAGTACCTACGTTTGCAGCGACAAGCATGGGTATCTGCTCTGCGATGCTCGGTCCTACCACGGCTGCCACACAGCTGTCACTCACCAGTTTACGCGAGATATTACTATCTGAGCAGGGAAGAATAACGAGACGCACTCCGGCAGACAGCATTAACTCGGCAAAACGCGTGGCTAGGAGGATGAAGTGATCGGTGGGCTTGTAGATGATGGTATTTCCCGTCATCCAAGCGGTCGCGATACCGGAAACCGCGTCGAACAAGGGACGCGCGTTCCCTGTGGTCACTACTACCACTCCGATCGGGGTAATCTGTGTGCCGTCCTGTATATCCCGCCAAGTTTCATCCTGCATGGCGGTATAGCGCAAGGTATCGTACATATCGCGGATTTCGATATCCGCATCCGCTATCGTGAAACCGGCATCACGCACCAGTAAACTGACGAATTCAATCCGCCGTTTTTTAAGCTCGTGTGCCGCTCGGCGTAGTGCCATCGCTCGTTCTTCCGGGGGGAGCGGGGGCTGCGTACTGCGTTCACGTGCCCACTGAAGTGTCCGACATACAGCTTCGTAATCGGCTACATCGGCTCGGTAATCCTCTAGACCGGGGACAACGAGAGAGCGGTGGATGCGGGTGAGCGGGGTACTGAGCACGGTATCCTCAAGTCGCAGAGGAATAGGTTGTTGGGTGCGTTCAACTTCCGCTCGGGCAGCGGCATAGCAGGCATCTACATCGGCTCGCTCCGCTGCAATCTCCAGACAGGACGGTTTCCATTGCCCATCGTCATCGGCATCCGGGGAAGCTGTACCGCGTTTACTATGCGCAGCCATGATAGGTTTGGCTTTTGCCGACCAATCGATGGTCTCCGCTGAAGTTGCATTGCCGATGAATAAGTACGAACCATCGCGTGCAAGCTCGCGCAAAATGTGCATTAGGTATCTCCGAAAGGCATTTCCCTCCTCTGCTTCCTCGGCTACACCCGCCACAAGGTCGACTTGGCTACCGAGCGCGGCGAAGGTACGACCGATGTGGTTTCCGAGTCCCAAGAGAAGTGAAAGCGGGGGCATTCCTTCGCGCCCGCTGCGTGCCCAAAGGAGAGCGGCGTAACTCAGAAGCATGAGCTCATGAGTTCCCACCACGGGCGTGATACACGAAGCCGGGTAGGCTACTGCGGCTTCTAAGAGTTGAATAAAGTTAGCATCGGTTTCTGATTTATTTTCACAGAGTTGTGCCGCGGAACCGTAGCGCGCACTACACGTTTTCTGTGCTTCTAAATAATCCCCCTTGACCAACAAAATTTTCAGCGGAGTGGCGCCGCGTTGACTTCTTGTTTCTGTCCAAGCAGCGACATCGCGTAAGTGGTGGATGCTCGAGAGTAAATAGGCGGGGAGTTCAAGCGCTATACTCTGCGAGTCAAAGTCCGGTGAATCAAGTACGCGTTTGAGCGCGGCAATAATTATGCCGGTTGTATCACTTAAATAGGGTTTGATGGTAAGCGGTACATTTCCGTTTTGCCGCGCTATAGTAAAAATGTGTTGTAATTTATCGGCAAGGAGCTGCACACTGAATTCCGGTGAAGTCGGAGATAATTCCGGGCAGAGACGGTGGGGTTCTAATACAATTCCCGGACTGGATTGTTCGGTGAGGAGTTCTAGGAGATGGCGTTCGTAGACTTCTGCTCCGTGTTGTCCGAATACCTGCGGAGAAAGCGGACGAAGCATCAAACGTGCACCCTCTTTGCGTAAATTCTCTGCTCGCTTGCCTAGTTTGCTCTCGTGGACGGGGAGGACAAGCCCTCCGAAGGTTGAACGAAAGATGCGTTTTAATGCCGCAGACGCCGTTCCCTGCAAGCTACGAGGTGCCATAATAACCGCTCGCATGCGTAAACGTGTCATTGAACTGAAAAATGTAGGTATACCGCCGTGGTGCTCGAGAAGTAGTTTAAGTTTTTCCGCAGCACTCTCCCCTTCATACATAACCGCACTACATAAACCATGCAAAAATTGTCGACTCCCGGCATCCGTTGCCAACCGTTTTACCGCAGCTATAAATGTGCGCTCCTCCGAACGTATGCTTTTCTGTGTAGACACGTAGAGTATTCGCGCCATTTCTATGGCTCGTTGCACCAACGTCTGGTCGTCCCATCCTTTACTGCGCGCTTCCCTCAGCAGTGTGCGTATTTCTTTCTCTCCCATGCCGCCACTATTCTACCTTTTTATGCAAAATTTGCAAGATTTACTTTTTCAATGCGGGTAAATCATCAATGCGGTATCGACAAACACGGTTTAAGCTGCTACAATCCTCAGGAAAGCAAACAAGCTTATATTTTGGATGACGTATTTATTGATTAACGACTATGGAAGATACTGACGACTACGTAGACACTTTGCTTGTACAGGCGGAACAGGGTGATGTCGATGCAATGTACGAATTGGCGGATCACTACCACTCCCTTTTACACGCCCCACGTATTCCGAACAACGAACGCAAAGCATACACTGCACGGGCTATCAAATGGATGACGGCTGCAGCGGAACGAGGCAGTGTTGATGCAATGTGCGACCTTGCAGACATGTACTACTTCGCATGCGGTAAGGTGCAACGTGACCACGAGAAGGCAGTTGCTTGGTACCTGCGGGCAGCAAAAAAGAGGCATGCTTTCGCTATGTACCAACTTAGTCAGTGTTATCTGTGCGGAAACGGAGTAGCGAAAGACTACAAAGAAGCTGCGAAATGGGTACGTGCGTCTGTGAAATTGGGTGATGCAAGTGGGATAAATATGTACGGTATCCTACTATATGCCGGGTGTGGCGTAAGGAAAGACAGGAAAAGGGCAATGGAGCTATTTCGTGAAGCGGCAAAAATGGGTCATGCTTATGCTCAAGGCAACTACGCGGATTGCTACAGACTCGGTAATCATGTGCCAGTGGATTACAAGAAGGCTATATACTGGTATCGCAAAGCTGAAAAGAACGGAAATATCAACGGTACATGCCGAATCGGTGAGTTCATGATGGAGGGGAAAGGCATTAAGAAAAATGTCAGGAAGGGATTTGAAATGATACGCCGTGCTGCCGAAGAACACTGCGGTAGCGCGGAGTTTGACATGTACGAATTTTACCGTGACGGCAACGGACCGGTAGAACGGGATCCGAAAATTGCCCTTAAATGGCTACATCGAGCAGCAAAAAGCGGAGAAAAGGAGGCATACGAGGAACTTGCTCGCTGCTATCGCGAGGGAATCTGCACCGAGAAAAATGCACGACTCGCTCGTAAATGGGCACGTATCGCCGAAGAAACACCCTTTTGATGACAGTACTCGCAGAAAAACCGCAGAAAAGCGGAGCTTGACAGATCGGGTAGTGTGCGGTATGGTTGTGTTGTGCGTGCTATGGTGTACAGTTTGTCGGCGGGTAGTATGTTTTGTGCAATAGTCGCGCCTATGGTTTGCGCTGAACAATCACAGGCTACCGCGGAAGCATGTCGTAAACTTCAGGAAGGGTTGGGAAGACAGGTGCGTATTTTGAGCGGAATTTCTGATGCTAAGACTGCTCGTGCGGCTCTGGTGCCGCTTTCGGAGTCTATGCAATATCTGCGCAAAATGACGGAGGACACAGATAATGCTGAACTTTGGCGATATCTCGATAACACGCCGGGGGTAAAACTTCCGATTATCACGATTTTGGAAGACATGATGGTACAATTGCAACGCTTGGAAAAAGCTCATTTTTTCGGCGATGCAGAACTTCAGCGTATGATCGAAGCATGGATGAACCACTGAACCGCAGTCCTGCCACGGCCCTCCACAATGCCCACCTCCCCGCCCCCCCGCCGCATTTTTGATTTTAGATTTTAGATTTTTGATTGAGAATAGTGGCGCTGCCGTGGCGCAGGGATCGGAAGTTAGTTACGAAGCAAAGCCAAAAAGCACCGCTTGCATTGGGCGGGCACGTATCCGCGGGGGGGGGGCGTGCAACGGATCGCGCTAGAATCACAATCAAAAATCTAAAATCAAAACCCCATAAGTTTCTCCCACCACTGAACCGCTGAACCGCAGTCCCGCCCCAATGCCCACCTCCCCTCCACATTTACGATTTTAGATTTTTGATTGACGATTTAAGAATAGTGGCGCTGCCGTGGCGCAAGGATTTTTACAATGCAAAGCCAAGGAGCACCGCAGGCGTTGGGCGGGCATGTTTCCGCGGGGGGGGGCGTGCAACGGATCGCGCTAGAATCACAATCAAAAATCTAAAATCAAAACCCCATAAGTTTCTCCCACCA
>CAZJIH010000099.1:0-7397 GCA_964545935.1 uncultured Akkermansia sp.
TCGAACGAAATGCGCAACATTGCACATAAGAGCCTAATTTCCTGTCTACAATGCGAATTTCGGGGTTTCAATCCGCTGAACCATCTTGACAAATAAGTAAGGACATGATAAAATAAGTGAGGAAATGATAGTCTCATAGTAATGAAAGCAGATGAAAAAGCATCGCAGCTGTCGGAAACCGTCACATCGAATGCTGCTGTATCTCCTCAAATGCATCCGAAATATCGTAGGGTGCATACCATAAACCTTCAACTACGTGAATTCGTCATATGATTGTTCGAGTCTTTTATTACGATCCGTGCATACTGCCCAACTCCGTGATAGCGGATACCGATGAAGGTCTTTTTCTATTTAGAGAAGGAGGGATTGTCCATTTAACAGAAATGCCACCTTCCTCTTTAGAATTGAGCTTGAAAAAAAAGCGTTGTTTCTTTCATAAAAATAGTAAAGGTCATCCGCAGAGAGACCATCTATCAAATCTTAATAGCATATATACGTCCGAGTTAGACACAATTTTCTTTTTTGAAAATGGTGCGTCAATATTACTATTGCACCGAAATTTCTATACACAGAACTTACACTATGCTTCGAGTCCTGTGCCTGAACCGGCTCCGGTATTTTTTTCAGCATCAGAGGCAGAGGAGTTAGGTATTCTTGAAAAAGATATATCAGCTAATCCTTTCTATTCGAAAGTTGATTATGGTTCCCAATCGTTTGCAGAACCCGTAGAGAGTGCCTATATTGTTTATCCGGGATGGCTTTTACAAAATGAATCATATTTATTTTCAAACATTAGTTTACGAAACGACATATTGTCGGTTGATTTTGTAATGAACAATCTTGATGCTGAAAAAAATCCGATTCAATTTAATCAATTTTGGCAGGTACCCTCGTTATTCTGTTCAATCACCCATGCTGTTTTTGATCACAACATATGGAATTCTCGTGCTAAGGAAAATTATCTGACTGAGGATAATACGTACATGTTTTCTATACATGACAAATGCATTGCCGAGATTATTTGTGTTGATACCTTTTGTGAGCCTAGCTATTTTCCGTATCATGACACTTTTACGCTTACGCTTAATTATTTGAAAGCATTTGATTCAGAAGTTAAAAAGATGCTCCATCTACTTCTGGACCGATACGACAATATCATTCCGGTGCCACCTCATTTGTGCGGTAGGGATGTGTGATGATATTTCATAATGTAGGCAGAAAATTGCCCGAGGCATCTCCGATAGGTTATACCTCGGGCAAAAGATATAGATACTTATTATATAAGGCTATTTATTCTTCTTTGCATATTACGTATTCTCCTTTTTCCGGAGGAGTAAATATCCAATCATATATTGTCTCTGTGACAGTAGTTCCAACCCACCACCCTATGGCTCCACCTATAACTCCTCCTATAAAACCTCCTACTACGGCTCCGGGAGCAGCACCGGCTCCGGCAACCGAACTTCCCGCAGTTGCACCTACCCATGCACCTCCTTTTGCACCCGCCCATGCACCTGCAGTAGTACCAATCCAACCTCCTACCTGCCTGGTAACTTCTTTTTTCATATCATCCGCATGATATATATCGTACGCGCTCAGGGCAATTCCGGCAACAAATAATGCTCGCCCTGAATACTTAAACAATACTATAGTTTCACCAAAAAGCGTTGCTCTTGTTCTTGAATGAGCTGCTATAGCAAAGCCTTTCACCTTATCTATGCCACCACGAACATTGTGATAGCGTCCGGATATAGCCCGTTTGCCCATAGACTTCGCAGATGTTTTTGGTGAGATCCCGGCCGTATGCGTACCGGACATTACCCTTGCGGATAGCAAGAGGTCGCGTAGCGATGGGTTGGACCAGATCCCAAATGATGTGCCGGAGGGCGGGATGATTGGTTTTGAGCAAATCATGCGCTGCGATCTGTAGGTAGCCTCGGTAGATGTAACGTTGATGAAGCGTTACCTTCCCATTGGTGATCACCCTCTTGAAGGCTCGGCATCCCATATAATCATAGGCACACTCTACTACGATTGAAGCGTCCTCACTAGTGAACTTCAGCGGACGGTTTTCTGCGTTGTATTCCACTGGCCAAATGCCGGTTTTAGTCTTTACCAACGTCTGATTACCTGCTGCATCAAATTTCGGTTCAAATGGAGCTTCTGATCCCTCCTGAATGGCTGTGTATTGGTTCAGATCATTGGCCAGTGTAGGTCGTCAGTTCCTCAGCAGCTTCCTGGGCAGATTCACGATTGCCGATGTTATCGTAGGCGTACTTGTACGAATCATCATCCAATTGCGCCTGCGTCAACTCTGAGCGATTGTTGTAACCAAAGGAATCGTGGTGAGCGATGTCCTTAAGCGGGTAATCGGTACCGCGTGCCGTGGGACGCCTGAGATCATCGTTAAAACATGCCTCGGTTACGCATCTGTCAGTCGATAGCCTGTAGCGGCAGTAGGGTAAAGCAGAATCTTCACCCCCGCGCGTGAGGGTACGACCGATGTTTTACCCAGAGGAAGTACCTGCATACCGAAAACGATGAGACCGCGCCGGGCAAGGCTTGGCAACGGTGAGCGCATGGTAGAAGAAGGACGCTCTCTATTGTTATGCTTTGCCCGAATTCGTGTCCGGAATGGAGGGGGCATGGCAGCCTTACCTGTCACAATCGTGGAGATCGGTACCCGCTTTGTCATGTATTTCATCCCAAATCTCCTTAAGTGTTAAATGATGCGTTAAATAAAACTTGGGCGTCCGACCGAGCGCATCTTTCTTGTTTTCATCCCCGCCCCTCTGTACCAAATAGTCATAGAATTCTCTGTTTTTTAAGATTGCTGCATAATGTAAGGCTGTCATATTCGGTCGCAACTCAAATAAATCATCCAATATAAAAGGTCCCGTTTGTTTATTCGGGTCAGCTCCGTGGTCAATGAGCCACTTCGCAAGTCTTTTATCGCCTATTGCTGCTGACATCATCAGGAGCGTTTCGCTGTGGTCAACGCCGAGCATGGTATTGTAATCCCTTTTATTGTCTCCTAACCCCGAACAATAAAGTAACCTGCATAATATATTGTTTCTCTGACTTCCGAACGATTCTCTATTATCCGAGCATTGAGGACTTCCTCCGGCACTGAAGAAGATCGGAGGATCCCAGTCCGCATTCGTTACATTACCCTTTTCATTCTTTGTGAGTTTTAAGGGAATACGTTTACAATTTACACAATATCCTTGCTTTTGATCATTTTTATCAAATAATGGTACCATGCTCCATATACCACGTATTTCATCTTCAGTCCAAACTGAGCGTTGATTTTTCTTCTTTTTTTCGTAATACTCTGCTAAATCCCTCTTTAACTCTGCTTTTGCATATTTTTGCTGATTTCTTTCAATCTGCTTCCATTGCTCCCGGTACAAACACCATACCACATTCTGAAACCTGTCTTCCCTCAAGCATCTTTCCGAGTGCTCCGTGTGTGTACACCCGACCAACATGAGCACGGCAAGAAAGCAGCTCATCGTGGGTAAATATTGCATGATTCGAAGTATTACGTTATTATTTGCTCGTGTACTCATAACTTATCGTCGGATCCTTTTTAATTTTACACTTGACACAGAGGATCATCTCCATGAGTTCCACCATCTTGTTGCAGCTATCCCCCAATTCAAATGTGGTATATTTCCTGTTTGGAGCTGTATCATCTGTGTACGGACTTTTTTCTTTGGAAATTTCTTCTTTACTGTACGTTCCACCTACCACCATGCATCCCTCTGTTGATTTTACCGAGGTTCCCGCATGCCACCGAATTCCGCTGAAATTCTTAACATTTTCAACACTGGGCGATTGATGATACTTCTTTTCTCTTCCACATACTTTATGCAGAGAAGTATCTGGTGCTTCAACTAATTGACCTTTATAGGTACCTTCCGGAATAGGATATTTCTTCACCTCACCTCGCCGTTTTAATGCGTATTGTCCTTTCTTTAACTCTATTCCTTTTCCTGTCACTGTCCCACAGTTTAGAGCAGCGGTCGGTTCCGCAGTCCAATCACTTAGTGTTTCCCACTTGTCATACACCCTTACGATATAAATCCGTATATCTGCTAATCCAAGGACATCTATCCCAGAACTGTTTCTTACAAAGCTATAATAATTATTCCTACTATTCATCGCATTATCAACTGGATCCCTTCTCGTCCATCTCCCATCCCGTGGGCTGTAGTAGCGATAGTTGTAGTACACCAGCCCCAGCTCCGCATCGTACATTTCACTGCTCCATTGGATCGGTTGCGGGATAATACCATCCTCGCGCACTTGTCCGAAGGGCGTATAGACATAGTCGACCTGCAGACGCGCGGAGAGGGAGAATATCTCCGTGATGTTTTTTATCAAATCCCGGTCGTATGTATCCTTCCTCCGGACACAGCAAGTCCCCGTGCGTAAATCCGCGCGACGTTGCCGTGGGTGGGTGGGGCTTAACGAAGGTGGTGGCATGATGAGAGGATTCTTTCTATCGTTCAGTGTTGCTCAGATTCGTGTATAGGATCGGAGAGCAGCATAACCCGTTATTCTCCGTTGCTTTTAATGGTGCGTACCTCAATACTCATCTATTCAGTTTTTTTGATAAAATGAATGCGTACGTTACTTATCTCAAATCTCTCGCCATCTATCTCCACACAGCCTAATGCCTGCGCTGTCTCCTCGTTAAGAAAGATCACTTCATCGAACCAAAGACCAAAACCACTATCATCATCGGTTCCTCCTTCGGCATCGGGAATGGGATCTGTAGTAAGAATAAATTCCACCCTTCCCTCGTATACTCCATAATCTATCCATGCCTTAAGTTTAGGAAAGGAAGCAACATCAATAAATCGATAAGCACTACTTGTGACAACTTCAACATTTTTCCCCCCATCTGTCACCTTTCCTCGGGAAAAATCGATTTCCTTCAAAAGAATCTGTGAGGGAGACTTAAAGGCACTTGCGTACGGACTCAATTCTCCTTTTTCCAAACACTTAATTTTAGAACGCGAAAAATCAAATCTTAAAATGTAATTCTTCTTCATGAGGAGGGGACTCGGTGGTATGATGGTCTCACCTCTCTTTAATGGAGTATCCCCCGACCCCTCCTGCGCCGGACTCATATAAGTTGCCGATCCTCCGATGAATATCGTAAATATGAAAACTATGTATTTCATTTTTTCTTTTTTTGACAGGGAATATCAATATTTTCCCTAGTTTTAGGTTCCTTATACTTTGACGATGTACGGTCTAGTCGTTCTTTTAAAATTTTTATTCCTTTTTCTCCACTCCTTTCCTTTATCCCGAGAAATACGACCTTTACAGATTTACAACAGGAATTCTTACAGATACGACGTGCTTCCTTTTTCGCCGAATTAAATGCCTTATCTAAGGCTCGAGCAAACCCTTCCTTTCTATCCTGACGCGTTTTCCCTCCATTCGGATTTAGTCCTGCATTATTTCTTTTATTATCCTTCGGTTCATGCCCCTCAATTCCTAGATTATTATCATGCAAATCCGGAAATCCAAGGATTGCATAACCGGGCGGTGCAGGTTTTACTTGACAGCCAAATGGACCAAATGCTGTCGTTTTAGGGTCATATTTTTTGTATTGATCCTTTATATACAGATCAACCTCATGCCCATGTCCCCAGACAATGGTTACGACACACTCTTTCTTTTTCAAACCTAATAAATCTACAGTATTACTAGGCACATTACTTACAAACGCATAAGTACAGAAAGCAACTTCCTCACCAACAGGATCCCTCCTCGTCCATCTCCCATCGTGCGGACTATAGTAGCGGTAGTTGTAGTACACCAAATCCGTCTCGGCATCGTACATCTCACTGCTCCATTGAATAGGCTGTCCCACATCTCCGTCTGCTGTCACTTCACCGTAGGGTGTATAGGTGTACAACGTCCGAATGTAGCCTGTCTGTCCGTAGACTTCGCAGATGTTCTTGGTGAGGTCCCACCCGTAGGCATACCAGACACCGTCTTTACGAATGGCGAGAGGACGTGTGGCGACGGGTTGAGTCGGGTTCCAAATGATGTGCCAAAGGACGGGGTGATTAGCTTTGACTAGGTCGAGCGCAGCTATCTGCAAGTAGCCTCGGTAGATGTAGCGTTGGTGCAGCTTTACTGCCCCGTCGGTGGTCACCTTCTTGAAGGCTCGGCGTCCTAAGTAGTCGTAGGCGCATTCTACGATGATCGAACCGTCCTCACTAGTAAACTTCACCGGACGATTCTCCGCGTTGTAAGTGACGCGCCAAATACCCGTTTTAGTCTTTACGAGTATCTGATTCCCTGCAAGGTCAAACTCCGGTTCAAAAGGAACTTGTTCCCCCTCCTGAATGGAGGTGTATTGGTTCAACTCATTGGCAGAGTAGGTGGTCAGTTCATCGGCAGCTTCCTGCGCAGATTCGCGATTTCCGATGTTATCGTAAGCGTAGGTGTACGCCGAATCATCCAATTGCGCCTGCGTCAACTCTGAGCGATTATTGTAACCGAAGGAATCGTTGTGAGCGATGTCCTTAAGCGGGTAATCGGTACCGCGTGCCGTGGGACGCCCGATCTCATCGTAGGAATAGCTGCGGTGGGTCACCATGTCCTCCCCGCGCTTGTACACCATATCCGTCAATAAATCACGGTTGACCTCATAACTCTGCGTGAGCGTCATATCGTTGGGCATGGTGAGTATCTCAAGTAAGTTACTCCCCGCGAGGTAGCCGTATGTAAAATTACCGAAGGCGTCGTACTCGTAAAGCGTAGGAGCCATGGCGGAGTCATCTTCCGCCACTTGTTGTTTGCGCAAACAATCCCACGCCGGTGTGCGATGTACCTCCATACCCATCTTCCGCCGCAAGATGATTCGGTGGTGCAATTCCGTACCCGCGCCTCCATACAGGCTCGGGAAACCATGCACGTACAATCGCTTGAGACCGGAAGTCATCTTAATACCAATGTTTAGCTACCGTAACACCGCCTTTCAACGATGCCGCGATGCCTTTTTATCATAATGATAGGCAGACGTCAAGTAAAATTTCTTATTTTTTGAAAATTTTTTTTCATTCGTCCCGAGAAAATTTTTGATAAACACCGCAAAGCTATTTCCCATGCGCGTTACAGACGCTCCGCGTACCATGGGGGCTCCAACCTCACGGGTGCATGGATTTTCCCCACGCATCGTTTCGGCTTTGCTTCCTCCGCCTCCCCCTGCGCGATTCCGTTGCGCCTAACTCCTCTTCACTTCGTACTTCGTCCTTCGTTCTTCGTACTTGCTCTCCCCTGCGTCTTCCTGCCGTAGAGTCATCTCCCTCCGCTACCTTTTTATTTTATCGGGACAGATACAGCGGTTAGTATATATCTCGTTGGTA
>CAZJIH010000100.1:0-7269 GCA_964545935.1 uncultured Akkermansia sp.
CGGTTTAGCCGCGGCTACCTGCTCCGTCGCTCTCCTTTACCTTGCCGCCTGCTACTTCCTACGTGTCCCCGAAATCTCTCTCCTCCGTACCATCTTACTCCGCCGCCGGTCTCCGCGCCGATGATACCCTCCTCCGACACGTCGATCGGACCCGTTCCGAGCAACGCACGGTCGCAATTTGCCCCCGATAACGTTAATCTCAAACACCCTGATAGGCGCCATTACCGGAGATATTGTCGGGTCTCGTTTCGAGTGGCACAACCGGGTTCAGCGCTTCATGCATTTAATTTCAATCAACAAAATTTTTCATTTGACACATCGGCCAAGGCATTTTATAATCACCCGGGGTACTTGTTCGCGTGGTAGGTGTGACACACCCGTATGCGCGAGGTTACCGATAAATAAACAAGACTTATGAAACCAAGATACACATTACTTGCACTATCAGCGTTGTTAGCCACGACAGCTGCGGCGGCGGAAAAACTGACGCCGGAGGAATTTGCCAAGCTCCCCGCGCTTTCCGCTAAACGTTTATCAGGCTCATTTACAACCGGTTACGATAGCAATTACGTCGGACGCGGGCTCGTGATTTCGCACTCGGTGGCAGAGGGGGACAGCTCTGAGTTGGTTGCCCTGAAGCTGAACTACGACATCGGGCACAAGCAGCAGCAATGGAGCATCGATAGTTCGGTCTCTTACAAAACGGTCAGTTCCGGGCACACGATGTACGGGCCGGCAGCGTACGAAGGTTTACCCGTGAAACCGCGCAATGTGGAAAATGAATTTGCGGTACTTACGGCACTCAAATACAGCGGCAGCAAGGGGCATATATCTTTCGGACACGAGTTCGTGCACGGCGGTCTGCTCGGTGCCTTTGCCAAGCATTTTCGGCAGCAGAGCGCATCCTGCGTGAACGAAGTTTACCTTAGCTCTGCGTACACCCCGACTAAGTGGTTAGAGGTAGGAAATGCCGTACGCTTAAGTTTTCAGGGTGTGCAGGGTTGGTGGTTCGAACCGTATGTTACCTTCAAAGCACCTGTCATCGGTTCTCCGGAAGCACCTAAAGTCGCCGCTTTGCTTACTTTTGCCATGAGCGCAACGGCTAACTATTTTGATGCCGGTCACAATGCCAATGCCAACGGTGCCCAAGCATACTGGATTAAACTTGCCTTGCCTTACTTCGCCACCGAGCATTTTATCGTAACCCCGGCTGTTAGTTTCAACTGGTTGGGATGCGGAGCGGAAAAAGCAGCCAAAGCATCGCAATTGCGTAATATTCGGCAGGATGCCACTCTGGTACCCTACAGAAACTTCGGGGTAGTCGGCAGTGTAAGCTGTACGTATAGATTCTGACGCGCGCGTGCATCCGCCCGGGCGTGTGCCGCACATCTCTCTCCCCCACCTTACATGTACTGAGACCATGGCTAACTTGAACATGCACGGTCAGGAAAATGTGGTCTCGCCCGGGTTTTATGTGCCGAATCGTCTCAGTTTGCAGGCATGTAAAAAACTTTCATACGTGTTGCAGGGGCGTCTCTGTTACCTCGTTGCGGATGCTTTCCCGCCCGGTCCGGAAATTCAACACTACATCGATACCAAAAATATCCCCTGCCTTCACTACGATTTCCTCCACGGTACCCCGCAGGTAGTGCGCGAAATCGTTCAGACTTCTCTGAGTGAGGGCAGAAGTGTCGTCTTTTTACCCGGTCAACTTGCCAAAGTCCGCGGTGCTCTCACGGATGTCCCTTCCCTCTTTCTCGAGTACATCGAGGGTATGAACCTGCCCATAGTCCCGCTTTTCCTGGGATTTTACGGCTCATCCTTCGATTCCGTATACCGAGATGTGCAGGACGCCGATTTCACCGAGGAGTTTTTCATCATGCCGCGACTCCCGGTCGGTACGCCGAACTTGGCGGTGCGGCTCTATTCCGCGTGGATGGAAAAAGCGGAAGAAGTCTTTTCTTCACAACCCTTTCTCAATGAATCGCTTACCTCACATCTCGTCTGCGCGTTGCACAAATACGGTGATACGGAGATGATAGACGGGGTAAGCGGAACGACGTTGACTTACCGCAAATTACTCGGGGTGGCGATGTCGTTTGCGGGTCAGCTCCGGAAAGTCGGTGAAAAACGCATAGGTATCATCCTACCGCCGGGAGCAGGTGGTACTATCTCTCTACTTGCTTGTTTGTTAGCGGGTATCACACCTGTGATGATCAACTATGCCGCCGCCGGTACTTCCTTCGATAGCACGACCCGTCAGGCTCAACTCAAGCTCTTCATCAGCTCACGCCGCTTCGCGGAAAAACTTCCTCGCTTCTCTTGGCCACCGCCGGAACAAATCATCTTCTTGGAGGACGCATTGAAAGCTCTCTCAAGACCCAAGCTCCTCTTCCATGTCCTCATGGCGCGTTTTGCGCCTCCTTCCGCGATATGCAGGATGTTCGATACGGACAGACGGCATGGGGACGACGAAGCGGTGATGCTGTTTACGGCGGGTTCCACCGGGGAACCCAAGGGGGTGGTGCTTTCGCATCGCATGTTGATGTCGAACGTGGCACAAAGTTGTTGCCGCCTTTCCCTCGACCATGAGCGTATCTTGGGTAGTTTGCCGCTCTTTCATAGTTTCGGTCTCACTATCGCCCTCATTTTACCCTTAATCAAGGGACGTCCCATCTGCGCGTATCCCAACCCGACGGATGCGCGTACGCTCTGTAAACTTATCGAGCGTTACAAGTTGACTATGCTTTGTGTTACACCGACTTTTGCGCGTAACATGCTCCGCCGGGCAGATGTCTACACCTTCGCTTCCGTCCGATATTTTATCGTCGGGGCAGAAAGATTACAACCGGAGTTGGAAAAAGAGTTCATGACCCACTGCGGGGTGCAATTGCTGGAGGGTTATGGCCTTACGGAAGCCTCCCCGGTTTGTTCCGTGAACCTGCCGGATGTCCCGCGTCCCCACGGCTCTTCTTTCTCTATTCACGGCATGAAACCTCATAGCATCGGGGCTTTGCTCCCGGGTATCGCTATACGTGTTACGGATGCGGAAGACGATAGCAGGCAGTTGCCCTTTACGGAAAGCGGGATGCTCTGGTTGAAGGGCCCGAATATCTTCCGGGGATACGTCGATCGCGATGAACTTAACGCTTCGGTTTTCAAAAACGGCTGGTTTAAGACGGGGGATATCGGCTACATGGACCTCAACGGTTTTGTTACTCTCGAAGGGCGCCTCTCGCGTTTCTCTAAAATCGGCGGTGAAATGGTGCCGCATGAACTCGTCGAACACGCTCTGTCCGGTATCCTCAATCTCTCTTCCCAAGCGGATATTCAAATCGCTATCACATCAATAGTCGATGAAGTTAAGGGTGAAAGCCTTGTGCTGCTCTCCGCTGTCCCCGATCACGCTTCCCCGGGTAAAGAACTCGAAATCCTCACTTTCCTCCGCACCGAGCTGATTAACCAAGGATTACCTCCCCTCTGGACCCCACGCTACCTCGTCGCCGTCCCATCCATCCCTCTCCTTCCGAGCGGCAAACAGGACCTTCAGCTATGCCGTCAACTGGCTTTCAACGCGCTATCTGAACCGCGTCCGGCAGCTTAACCGAAGTCCCGCACGCAGGCACACCTGTCCCGAACAAATTAAAGGCTTACCGGTGGGCGGTGACTTTGAGGCAGGAAGACACGGGGTGATCAAGTACGTGGTACGAAGGACGAAGTACGAAGTGAAGGAAAATCCTGCCGCGGGTGCCCTCTTTCCGCTGCCTTGAGTTTTATTCGGGACAGATGTGTTAATGGGCAATGATGACACAGTTTAGGCTTGACGAAACGGCAAAATTGGGTTTACCTGGAAGTGGGAAACATCTGAGAGAATTATGGGCAAACAACTGATCATAGCAGAAAAACCGAGTGTGGCGGCGGATTTGGCGCGTGTACTCGGAAAACGGTACGGAAAATTTACGAGGGAAGAAGGAGGGGGAGGGTTTCGCAATGAGCGCCTGATTATCACATCGGCAGTAGGGCATCTTGTGGAGTTAAAAAAGCCGCAGACGCGTGATGGTAAGAGTGTACCGTGGAAGATGGAATTTTTACCTGTTATGCCGGAAGCGATGGAGCTTGAGCCGATAGCAAAATCCGCTGATCGGTTGCGGAAGATACTACGTTTGGCGCGCAGTAAGGAGGTAGACTCTTTGGTAAATGCGTGTGATGCCGGACGCGAGGGTGAACTTATTTTCCGCAATATCATTCGCTTCGGCGGTATACACAAACCGATGTATAGGCTTTGGATGCAGAGTATGACGGATGACGCGATTATAGAAGCATGGCAACATCTTAAGAATGATGGAGAAATGCTAAATTTGGCGGACGCAGCGGTATGTCGTTCGGAGTCGGATTGGTTGGTAGGACTCAACAGCACGCGTGCCATTACCGTGCTCCAATCATCTGCCGGCGGTTTTTTAGTAACGACGACCGGACGCGTGCAAACACCGACCTTGGCCATTTTAGCGGCACGTCAAAAGGAAGTCCTAGCCTTCACTCCGGAGACATATTACGAAGTTCATGCTACATTTGAGGCGGCAGCCGGAACATACGGAGCTAAGTGGATAGACCCGAACATCAAACGCGATGAAAATAATACGCAACGCACGCGTGAACGGATATGGGAAGCGGAGAAAGCTGCGGAAATAGTGGAACGGTGTCAAGGGAAGAGCGGGGAAGTCAAAGAACGTAAAAAACCGGTCAGTATGCCGGCGCCGCTGCTCTTTGATTTAACCTCTCTGCAGAAAGAAGCCAGTAACCGTTTCGGTTTCTCTGCGCGGCGAACTTTGCAATTGGCACAGGAGTGCTATGAAAAACACAAGGTACTTACATACCCCCGTACAGATTCAAAATTTCTTCCGAATGACTACCTACACGTAGCGGCACGTACGGTACAAGGAATAGCCGAGCATATACCGGAATATGAGGAAATAGCACGCTCCATCATCGGCGCGAAAGGGGTGCATCCGAATAAACGAGTATTTGACAGTTCAAAGGTCAGCGACCACTTTGCCATCATCCCGACGGGAAAGTTTGTGAACCTGACCGGTGATGCCGCTCGTATCTTTAACCTTGTAGTTCGACGATTTTTGGGAGTTTTTATGCCCAATGCCGAATTTGAGGATACAGAGCGTATAACTGTCATTACTACCCCCGCCGGGCAAGATTATTTTTATTCGCACGGGCGGGTGATGCTTAGCCCGGGGTGGCGAATCCTGTACAATACAGACGCGAAAAAGAAGGATGAACTTTGCCGCGCGGAGCAGGGCGAAATCGTACAGGCTACGGAGGTGAAAGCGGTAGAAGATGCGACAAAGCCGCCGCCCGCGTACACGGAAGCGACCTTGCTGACCGCTATGGAAAACGCGGGAAAGTTGGTGGAAGACGATGAATTGGCATCCGCCATGAAGGAGCGTGGATTGGGGACACCTGCCACACGCGCTTCTATCATCGAAGGTCTGCTCGCTCAGGAATATATAGCACGCGAGGGGAAAAACCTGATAGCTACGCGACGCGGAATGGACTTGATCGACCTACTCGGGCAGATCGGGGTCAGTACCCTATCCAGTCCGGAGCTGACGGGTGAGTGGGAATACCGCTTAAAACAAATGGAAAACGGTAAGTTGAAACGCTCCGATTTCATGAAGGATATCCGTGCGTATACCACCGATATCGTTGAGGCGGTAAAAAAATATATGCAGGGTGGGAAAACAACGGAGCTTCCCGTAGCGTGTCCGGCATGCGGAGAAATGAAACTGGAAAGTCGCCAAGATTCCGTAGCCTGTAAAAATTGTCATTTTCACGTACGACGATTACAGGCCGGACTCCGGTTGAAAGATGAACAATTGATAGAGCTATTGACCAAGCGGGAGTTACCGGTAACGGAAGGATTTCGCTCGCGTTTCGGTAAAAGTTTCAGTGCGGGACTTCGTCTCGTAGAATCCAATAAAGGTTTCTGGAAAATTGAATTCCTTTTCGGTGATAAAGAAAAGTCGGAAGAGACGGAGACGCAAGGGCATTCGCTCGGGATGGTAGATGTGCTTAATCTCGGCAGATTTGAAATGTTCGAAGATGAAAGGAGGTGGAGCATACCTGACTTTCCGCGTACAAATTCCTCACGAAAGGGATTCAGTGTCCTTCGTACCTTATTGGGTAAAGAGATAGATGTATCAGATATACGACAAGTACTCACGGAAGGGAAGAGTCAACTGCTTACCGGATTCATATCGCAGCGTACTCGCAAACCCTTCGAGGCTTACCTCAAGCTCGATACTGCCAAAGGTAACGTTTCCTTTGAATTCCCCCCCCGCGATAGCAAATCGGATAAACCTAATAGGAAAAGTTCTGCGTCCGTAGCAAGACAGCAGGATTTTTCGGACGCTGTCAGACACGACAAAGTGCAGGTAATGGGTAATGGAGGACACGTTCTCTTGGAAACAAAGGAAGGTTGGAGTGTTGAAGGAATATCTTTCGGTAAAAATAATCGTCCGCTTTTGATACCTAAAGAGATGTGCGGTGTACAAATTGATGCGTCCATTGCGCGGGAGCTGCTCAGTAAAGGGAGGAGTCCGCTTATAAAGAACTTTGTAAGTCATAAATCCGGTAAGTCTTTTCAAGCTTACCTTGTCCTGAGTATGTCCTCCGGCCGCGTCACCTACGAATTCCCCTGAACCGCTGCTCTTGCCGCCCCGATACACCCCCCCCCCCGTATTTTTGATTTGCCGATCATGTGCGCTCCGTTGCGCGTCCCGCCGCGGATGGGAGCCCACCGGCGTAGGCGGTTCTCGGCTTTGCTTCGTAACTGACTTCCGATCCCTGCGCCACGAGATCGCCGCTATTCTTCAATATCGCGGTGGAACTGCGGTTCCGGGGTACGTATTCCTAATACGTGCGTCAAGTCTTTTTTTTGATTTTTTTATCCTTTTTTTTCAAAGGTCCGGAGGAGTAGGTGCTTTCCGGATCAGACATATAATTGAATGCATTGTGGTTCTGTTGAGTGTTTAATATCATAAGATTATATGCCGAGAGACACGTATTAGGAATACGTATAATAGCTCCTGCGCACCTCCGCTGATGTGGGGTGCGGAAAATTAAACCAAGATACGTAATATGAAACTGCATTTACCGCACATGTTGTTGACAGCCTTGATGGCTGCCATGAGCACGTTGCCCATGTATGCCGCTACCACCTTCAAAGTAGGGGATGGACCGGCGGAAGAATGGGACGGT
>CAZJIH010000101.1:0-7265 GCA_964545935.1 uncultured Akkermansia sp.
ATATCGACAGAGGATATGAGTTGCTGGATGATAAATTATTAGGGCTCGGCGCACACGTGAGACGCGTGGCAGATGAACCGCCGGAACGCGAGCCTGCCGATGAATCATCGCAGCTGTCCCGGTAAAATGAAGGACTTAGTTAAGTACGAAGAACGATGAACGAAGGGAGGGAATTAGACGCAACGGGGGGACGGGACTTTTTTTCTTGGTATACGGGCTAATCTGTGGTAGGATGGTGGCATGAACGAGGAGGGATTGAGTATAGGAATAGATATGGGTGGGACATCGCTGAAGCTCGCCGTGGTGCGAGGGTCGGAGATACTTCGGCGCAGCGAGCCCATCAACACGCGGGAATGTAACACTCCGCGGGAATTAACGGAAAGTTTAGGTATTCGTATACGCGGACTTTGCGCGGAGTACCCGGAGGTACGAGCCGTGGGCATGGGGCTACCCGGTTTCGTGGACCATGCGGCGGGGGTAGTGGATTCACTGACTAACGTTCCGGGGTGGTACGATGTGCCGATACGTCGGATATTGGAAGAAGCCGGTGGTTTGCCGGCAGCGGTCGATAATGACGCTAATTGCATGGCGTACGCCGAGTGGAAACTGGGAGCCGCGCACGGCATGCGGCACGTGGTCTGCCTTACCCTCGGTACGGGTGTAGGTGCGGGAGTTGTGGCAGACGGACATCTGTTGCGCGGATTTTTGGGAGCTGCCGGAGAAATCGGGCAGGTGTCAATCGATTATCGAGGACGCATCGGGCATTACGGTAATCGCGGTGCAGTGGAAGACTACATCGGCAACAACGAACTCGCCTGTGAAGCCCGTATGAGGTACGCCGCATCCGGAGCGGAACCGCCGGAAGATTTCACCCCCATTCACTTGGAAAAAGCGGCACGCGCGGGGTGTTCAACGGCAGCGGAATTGTGGGAAGATACCGCGCGTAAGCTGGCGACCTGTTTGCTGAATTGTTACTATATCCTTAACCCTCAGGCATTTGTTATAGGAGGAGGCATAGCTAAAGCCGGAGATTTACTCTTTGAACCCCTGCGACGTTACCTGCGAGCCCAGATTTATCCGTCGCATTTTGAGCGGTTGCAGATATTACGCGCACAATTCGGCAGTGATGCCGGAATTATCGGTGCCGCGCGTTTGGCGCTGGATGAATTATAATTCCCCACCGCAGTCGTCGCGCTTATGTCATCTCTACCCGATGCAACCTACCTCGATCCCCCGCCGAGCAAGAGTGAACTGCGCCTCTGCAGCCGTCTGAATCTCGACGGGGAACATCTCGTTGCGCTGTTGCGTGCTATGCGGACGGGGAATGCCGCGCGGACAGCCGTGGTGCTCAGCCCACGCGCACCGGCGGATTATGTGCCGCCCTTTGCCTGCGATGACACATCGGACCTACCTTGGCTTCCCGCCCGCGTGTACCTTCCCGCGGTCGGTACCTCCCCCACAAGGCACGCCGACTACGCGGCAGGGTATTTTTATGTACTCGACCTTTCATCCTGTTGGGAGAGTGCCGCTTTATCCGCGCTGCCCCGTGTACCGCAGAAGAGTTTGGATATTTGCGCGGCGCCGGGCGGCAAGAGTATGTTGCTTGCCGCGCGGTTCTCCCTGAATGACCACTGCGCCAACGAAGTAAACCCGGCACGGCGCGGTATTTTGCGACAGAACGCGCAACTCTGCGGTTTGCCGCGTACCCGCATCACCGGGATGCGTCCCGACCGATGGGCTGCTGGCGGTGAGCGGTTCGACCTCATTTTGGTAGACGCGCCATGCAGCGGGCAATCCCTGCTTTGCAAGGGTATCAAAAATCCCGGATGTCTCGGCGCGACTACCGTGCACGGCAACGCAAAACGCCAGCGCGGTATCCTCCTCGCCGCATCTCAATGCCTTTCGCCGGGCGGTTTCCTGCTCTACACGACCTGCACCTACGACCCGGAAGAAAATGAACGTGTTATCGCCTACATTCTGCGACGCGTTCCGGCTCTCTCTGCCGTCAATGTCCCCCTGCTTACGTCCTTCCGCAGCACACTTTCTCGGTTTCCGGCATATCGTCTTTTCCCGCATCATGGTGTCGGGGTCGGTGGTTTTTGCTGTTTGCTCCGGTGTGCAAATTGACCGGAAGGAAAACCGAATGAACGATGATAAAAGCTTGACAAAAGTTGCGTGCGAGTGTAAGGTAAAAGTGAGAGCGATATGGCAGAAACAGCAACAGAAAAGAAGAAACAGCCGAATTTACTGGCACAGGTGAGGCGATATCTCATAGGACGCGGGGAGGAGTACCAGTGGGTGATGATGGGACCGGAGAAGATAGGGATGGCGTACCTACCGGTGGATGTGATACAGATTCCGTGTACGTTTATGTTCACGGAGTTGCATGAACCGTGTAGTTTAGTATTTGACGCGCATTTTGCTTCGCGTGTGAATCCGGAGATGCAGCAGGAATTGGCACAACTCCTGCTCACACTGAATGCCAACCTGCCGGAGGGACAGCTTCTCCTCGACCGAGAGGGGGGGTACGTGTATTATCGGTTGAAGTTTGTGGTGACTGACCTCAATATCTCAGAGGAGGAGATACGCAATAAAATACGCCACATGGAAGCGACCGGTGTGCGTATCAGTCAAACGTACGCACAAATTATCGAACAGGAATTTTTGTTCTGAAATTTTTCACAATTAACGTATCGACAACAATGACAACACAGAAACTATTAGAGGGGAAAGTGGGAGTGGTTACGGGTGTGGCTAACAAACGAAGCATAGCTTTCGGCATCGCGAAAGCTTGGCACGATGCGGGCGCAAAGCTCATCTTTAACTACCAAGGGGAACGTCTGAAGGACGGTGTCATCAAACTCGTGCGTGAGACATTCGGCGAGGACACCCCGGTGTGTGAGCTGGATGTGACCGATGACGGGTCCATCGCGCGGTTCTTTGAATTCGTGGGGGAGCAGACTGACCGAGTGGATATGATGCTGCACGCAATCGCCTTCGCACCGAAGGCACCGGGGGCTTTAGAAGGACATTTTTCGGACATACCTCGCGACGCTTTCAACCTGTCGCTCCAGGTGTCGGCTTACTCACTCATTGCCACGTCACGGGCGGTAACACCGTTGATGGTAAACGGAGGTTCGATATTGGCGATGACGTATTACGCGAGTCAAAAGGTTGTACCCAATTACAACTTGATGGCGGTTTCGAAAGCGGCTCTCGAAACCTGCGGTAAGTACCTCGCCTATGATTTGGGACGTCGCGAGAAACCCATCCGCGTTAATTGCATTTCCGCCGGTCCGGTGCAAACACTCGCGGCACGCGGGGTGAGCGGATTTACGGGTATGTTTAAGGTATACGAGGAGAGGAGTCCTTTGCAGCGTAGTTGCACGCTCGATGAGCTCGGTGCCACCGCTACTTTTTTGGCAAGCGACGGCGCCGCGTGTATCACGGGACAGGTCGTGTACGTGGACGGCGGGTACGAGATCATGGGAATGTAAAATTACGGGGCAGGGGAGTACCGGAGACATCGGATAAAATTTTATAACACAACGAGAATGAGCAGACAAGATAAAAGAATCAAACTATGGGTGGGGCGAATCGGATGGCGAATCGTTCGTATAGGGGTGATTATGGGGATGTTGGGGGTAGCGAGCGCTGAGTTGAAGTTGGACCCGATTTACGAATCGCACATGGTGTTACAGCGTGGATGCAAGGTACCTATTCAGGGCACATGTACGAATTCCGGGACGGTGGAGGTAAGTTTCGGAGGGCAGACAGTGAAAGCGAAGGTGAAAGGAAAGAAGTGGAGAGTGAATTTGGAAGCCATGGAAGCGGATGCGGAGGGAAAGCCATTGGTAGTTACCCAAGGGAAAGATAAAGTTGAATTGGAGGACGTAGTGGTGGGGGAAGTTTGGTTGGCATCCGGGCAATCTAACATGCTTTGGCGACTCGACCAAACAGGTGACCGAGAAGCAATTAACCACGCGGAGATACCGGGTTTCCGATATTACCATGCTGAACCTCAGGTGCATACAAATGCCGGGGCGTACAATGCGGAACTTTTGCAGCGTTTGAAAGAAAATCGGATGTACGAAGGTGCTTGGCATGTGAGCGGACCGAGCGGAAATAACCGGATGAGTGCCGTCGGTTGGTATTTCGGAAAAAAGTTACACGAGCTTTTGGGTGTACCCGTGGGGGTGGTACATGTCAGTTTAGGGGGATCGGAGATGATGGCGTGGATGCCGACGGCTGTGGTAAAAAAGAAATACAAGGAGTGTATGACGCAGCGTTGGTTAGAGAGCAAATTTGTGTCTGAATGGGTACGCGGGCGTGCGCGTCAAAATGTAGGTCAGGATTTATCCGCGCCCCACCCCTATAAACCGGCGTATCTCTTCGAAACAGGGATTCGTCCGTGGTGCCGCTTTCCCTTTGCCGGTATCATCTGGTACCAAGGTGAATCAGATGCTGAGATTCAGGATCAACAGCAAAATGAGGGTTTGCTGGAAAATCTCATTACCGGGTGGCGTACTGAACTGAAGAAGCCGAATATGCCTTTTATCATGGTGCAATTGCCGCGTATAAAGGATGACGGTACGGGAATTCGTGCTTACTGGCCGGAGTTTCGTGATGTGCAGGACCGCGTGGCTAAAAAATTATCGAATGTGTACGATGTGACTACGGTAGACCTCGGGATGACCGATACGAACGTGCACCCACCGCGTAAACTTGAAGTAGGTGACCGCTTGGCAGCAACTGCCGCTGCTCTCGTTTACGGGAAGTCCGATGTGCCGTACACCGGACCGGTTGCAAAAACCGCTACGCAGAGTGAGGGGAAGGTAATCGTGGAGTTTGACCATGCGGAGGGACTCAAGAGTTCGGACGGGAAACCCATTGCGCACTTCGAACTCTCGGCTGACGGTAAAAAGTATTTTCCGGCAAAGGCGGAGGTAAAGGACGGTAAATTAGTGCTTTCCGCCGATGACTTGCGGCAACATCCCAAATGGGTACGTTACGCGTGGGCAACTCTGCTTTTCCCGAATTTGGTTAATGCCGACGGTTTGCCTACTGTGCCTTTTACCATGCAGGTCAAGTAAAATTGAACCGCTGAACCGCTGCTCCTGCCGCCGTGCCGCAGGCTCGCTCGATGCCCTCCCCCCCCCCCCTTTTTTTGATTTCAGATTTTAGATTTTTGATTGAAGAATAGTGTGCGCTCCGTTACGCGTTCCACCACGGAAGGAGCCCGCCGGGTATGCGGTGCTCCCTGGTTCAGCGGTGGGTAGCGGAGGGAGAGGTAAGGAATACCCTTGAGATTTTTGATTTAAGAGAGATGGGACATGTGTACACAGATAAGCGTGTGGGGCTGACTGAGCGTCAGGTGGAGGAGAGTCGGGCTAAGTATGGTGAGAATGTGTTGACGGCGTCGGCACGGAGTCCGTGGTGGAAAGAGTTACCGGAGCGGTTTAAGGATCCGTTGATAGTGATATTGATGGCGGCGGCGGTGATCTCGCTGGTACCTGTACTGTTTGTGCCGGGACATAGTTGGGTGGATGGCACTGTATCGAAATATACAAAAATTTATCGTTTTTTCAATTAACTGTTAATGTAGCGGTCTGCGGGATCGCCGTGCCGGAACCGTTTATCGGCTGCGACTTGCCGTTGACTGTGACTCAGATGCTTTGGGTTAATTTGATTATGGATACTTTTGCGGCACCGGCATTGGCTACGGAACCGCCCGATGACGGGGTGATGCGGTGCGGTCCCCGCGATAAAGATGCTTTTATAATCACGCCGGCGATGTGGAGATGGATTTTGTGGTACGGCGGAACGTTCGTCGTTGCCTTGGTGCTGTATATCAAGTATATTACCGTCGGAGGAAGGGTACCCGGAACACATGAAGTGACGCTGCTTTTTACGGGGTTCGTGCTGCTGCAATTCTGGAATTTGTTCAATGCGCGGGTTTATGGCTCGCGTTGCTCGTTCGTTAAGGGTATTACGAAAAATCCGGCTTTTGTTGCCATTGCTCTCGTTGTGTTGCTCGGACAATTCGCTGCCGTGCAGTACGGGGGTGATATTTTCCGTACCGAGCCGCTTACTCTCACCGAGTGGGGGATGCCGGCGGCTGTCACCTGCCCGGTGTTGATTGCCGGCGAGGTCGTGCGTTTTGTCTCCCGTTTGCGGAGTACCGCGGGCTCAATGCCCGCCTCCCCATCCTGATTTATTCCGACTCAGCAGCTTCAGCTTTCTTCTTTTCAGCTTCAGCGGCTTTCGCTGCTTTTTCTACCTCGCGAACCATTTTTTTCCAACCTTTGAGGAATTCAGCGACACCACGCGCATTTGCTTCTCCGAGTTTATTGCCGTTAGCGTCCAATGCCACCATGCAGGGGAGTAATCCTTCACCGGTATAAGGGAAGGGTATGCCTGAAGATGCCCCGGGCGGTACTATGGGGAACTTCATTTTCTCGGCCTTCGCCCATCTAACGGCGGCTTCTTTGTCGCTGTCGATATTGAGCATGACGAGTTCGGCACCCTTACCATGCATGGATTTATATATTTTAACGATAGCCGGAGCCTCAGCTACACAAATACCACAGGCACTTCGGGACTGATAGATGAAATACACCTTTGCTTTCGTATTTAATTTTGCCGGCAGCAAAAATTCCTTTTCCTTGAGAGCGGCAGGCACTTTAGGCAACTCCGCTTCTGCGTCACCTTCTTTCCCCTTTTGTACCGTAGTATCCGATTCATCCGTAACAGCACGGGCTTGGTACGAGAGACCGCACACCCCCAACGTAGCAATCGTGCACAGCGTGTAAATAACTTTGCTTATCTTCATAACGCCGATAGTATAGCACAACACTACCGAATTGACAAGAAAACCATCCTCAATTCCCTGCCACTCCCTCCGACACTCACTTCTTCGCCCCGCACCGACAGCTGACTTTACGCCAACCGGACTTATCACGACGTTTCGTGGAATAAATTCAGCTCGCGTTCGGGTAAATGTTCGAGTGAATTTAACTCGGGGATGAGGAAGCTGAATCGCAACGCAACTTGCACCGGGTCAGCGGCGGACCCGCGTGCACGGTGGGGTGGCACTTTTGCAGGGAGACGCTAACGCGGACACTACTTCCCATTTTTTCCGTATCGCTCGAGTTCACCGACCCGGTACTACATTTCCGCATTCCCTCGCGCTTCATTCTTCGTACTTGATTTCCCTTTTTTACTTTTTGTGACGATTTTGTGTTGACATACGGTTTCAAAGTAGT
>CAZJIH010000102.1:0-7253 GCA_964545935.1 uncultured Akkermansia sp.
TCCGTCCTCCCATCCGCACCTAACACGCACTGATAGCACGACAACCCGATGCGCCATCACGTAAGTTACCTTCACCACCACATGTGCTCCTCCACAGCTTTGCTTCGTAACTGACCTTATCTCCCAATACGCGTAATGGTGCGCGCCGGATTCCTCGATCGTCAATCAAAAATCTAAAATCGCAAATGTGATGGGGAGGTGGGGAAGCGCGGCGTGAGCAACGGTTCAGTGGAGGGACTGCGGTTCAGCTCGTCCCACAGGTATATCGCTCTTGTTTGCTCAACTTTTTTCTGCTCCTCTAGGTATCGAAAGGTTCGCAGAAAAGTTTTTTGTCAGCAGTAAGAATATAGTCTACCTGTTCAATGACTGCTTGGGCAATAATGCGCGTATCTGTAGCAATGAAGCTGCGATCGTTAGTATCATGTCGGAGAGAATGATCGTATGTAAGTCCGGCAAACTCTGCTGCCTTCTTTGCGTGTTCAATTGCATAAACAGGAACGGAAAAGCCATGCGCAAAAATGCGCGGGATGTCGTCCTTTACGCCGTATTCCGAAAACGGGGAAACAAGTAGACTATTATTTGTGTTCTTCAGATAACGGTAGTAATTTACAGCTACTTCGTGTAACTCGGTGTGTTCATTGAACAAATGGATAACAACACACGTATCGAATAATACCTTAATCGGTTTCATGTTCCTCTTAATTCGGCTAACCACTCAGAGGGTTTTTCAACATCTGCCCATGCTTTAGTAGCCTCAGTTATAGCCCTTTGCAGTGTTTCTTCATCTATTGGTTCCGCAGAAAGAAAGTTTTTCAACTTATAGCCCCTGCGTTCATTCGCGATGATGTCGTATTTGTATGAAACAGCGAGTCTTACATAGCGAAAGAGGATGTTTGTATCAATGCCGGCAAGTTGCTCGCGCGTAGCTGAAATAAGGTAACTACCCCAATCGTTTGTGAGATGTATGTTCGGGTTTCCTGCACCCCCCGCATCCGTAACAAGTCCTACAAGCTCTGTTTCTAAGGTAAGGGGGGCAACCTTTGCAGGCTTCGTCTTCCGAACTGCCTCATGACGCAGAACTTCACCGCACTCACCACTGAAACTAAAAGAAAAATTATTCTTATCAGCTTGCATTTCAAGGGCTTTCAGCGAACGCAATACGCCATCAGGCAGAGAGTCGTATTGTCCATCGTTATACGCATTCATGTGCTCGACAAATAACGAAGCAACAACCGCCGGAAGATAAAATTCAAATTTAATTGATCCTTCCCGAATACTCATACGTATGGGTTCGTTTGCGTGAAAAATTCCCCTGAGATTTTTTGTAAGGGATGCAATTGTAGTCAAGTCTGTATTACCCAAGGACAAGACCTCACCGCCGGAGAGTTCCCCCCATGCAGTAAAAGTATAGGGAATACTAACGGAAAGAGACCGATCGTTACCACGCATTGTCGACACATGTCATTCTACACCCCTGCCTCGCATATGTCAATACCGAAAACACACTAAACACAACCGAAAATTCCGACCGTTTTGCCGGCGCAGAGATTTTTCTTGCTGCAATGCGCACAATGCGCATGTTGAGTATTTTTCTATTGACAAATCATCGATTTTCTGCTACCATGAGCGCCGTAAGGTAGTTTATTGTGTAGGTAACGCATGCGATGAAACCGGAAGAAACGACATTGATGAGTTCGATTGAGACCGCGCTGAGGGGACTCAAGGGGTTGAGTTATACAGAGAACGGGGCTTTGGGGTACAAAACCACCGGGCATGCCCTGCTCGACCTCAATTTCAGGGCAGCATCGTACAGAAATGCCGAGCCGCAGGCGGTGCTCACCGATTTTATCCGTGCCTTTGATGAAGATAAGTCACTTGCTGTCAAATGGTTATTTTTTGCGCGTGATGTACGTGGCGGCATGGGTGAACGCAGATTATTCCGGATTATTTTGGGGTATCTCGCCGTTACTTACCCGGAGTTGACTCAAAAAATGATCCCGTTTATTGCCGAATTCGGACGCTACGACGACCTCCTTCCGCTGTTGGATGCCCCATGCGCCGACGCCGTCATCCGATACATCGGGGAGCAGTTGGCACGCGATACCGACAGCATGCGAGCCGGACAGCCGATTTCCCTGTTGGCCAAGTGGCTCCCCTCCGTCAATACTTCGTCACAGGAAGCGCGACGCTTGGGTCGCAAACTCGCCGCCGGACTTCATCTTTCAGAAAAACAATACCGTAAATTACTTGCGTCGCTACGTAAATATCTCGACGTGGTAGAGTGCAAGATGTGTGCCCGGGCGTGGGAGGCTATCGACTACCCCCGTGTCCCCGCGCGTGCCTCCCTGCTTTACCGAAATGCTTTTTCCCGCCACGATGCGGAGAGATACGGTGCGTATATCGAAAGTGTACGCCGGGGGAAAACGAAAATCAACGCCGATGTCCTTTTCCCGCACGATATCGTATATCGTTACTGCGAAGAAACGTGGAATGTCACCCTGAAACCCTTCGACCCGGTGCTCGAAGCCCTGTGGGATCACCTCCCGAATGCCGTGCCGGAGGGTCAGCGTATCCTCGTTGTCCGCGATGGTTCGGGTTCGATGACCCTTCCCATCGGTGATTCGGGGGTCTCCGCTCTGGATTGCTCCACTGCCCTCGCCATATACTTCGCCGAAAGAATGCAGGGCGAATTCAAGGATAAATTTATCACCTTTTCGCGACACCCCGCATTGGTCGATCTCTCCGCATGCAAGTCATTGCACGATAAACTAAAGCGCACATTTTCCGAACAAGATTGCTCGAACACGGATATCCATGCCGTTTTCAAACTCATCCTTCAATCAGCTATTGCCGATCATCTTTCTCAGGATGCTATGCCTACCGCTATCCTTATCCTCAGTGATATGGAATTCGACGGTCATTCCCACGTCTGGAATCGCTCCCTCTTCGATGCTATCGCTTCGGAATACGCTTCTTATAACCTGAAATTACCTAAACTTATCTTCTGGAACCTGAACTCGCGTACCTGCGTCGTGCCCATGACGCAAAATGATCTCGGAGTCACTCTCATCAGTGGCTTTTCCCCCCATCTTACCAAGATGGTGATGTCGGCTCAACTTGACCCCTACCGGGCTCTTGTTGATATCCTCCTTTCCCCTCGTTATTCACCCCTCGATAGCCTCTTTTCTTAACCCATTTTCAGATGCTCACTGCAAAACCTCGGCTGTTGTACCTACACAACTCATATAGCATCTGGTTTAGACTCTGACAGCAAATACATTCGAATAATATGTTATGCCTTTTAACGGCATTATTATCACGATGAGTCTAGTTTTTAACTGCATCTGTCCTAGCAAATTGACGCCGCCCACTGCCAAGTTACCCCCTGTGTGGGTTCCACGCATTTTTTTTCGTGCCACTGGCGTGGGCTGCGTCTCACCGCAGATGCTTTCCTCACCACTCTAATTTACTTTTTATGCTTGACGTATGGGGTAATTTTTGGTTAAATAGTTTTCGGAGATAAAAGGGAGGGGAAGTGATGAATGAGATGCGAGAAGAAGGGAGTTATAGGCAGATGGAGTTAAATACGCCGTCCGGCGGTAAGGATGTACCGACGGCGGATCACATGCGGACGCGAGCGGAGAGAGCGAGGCAGGAGGCAGAGTATTTCGAACAGAAACGTGAGCAGCTAGAAAATCAACAGCAAGAGATCGAAATAAGTAAAGCGCAGCGTGCGAAATTCAGTGCGGAGTTGAATGAAGTAGGGATGAAGATACACAATGCGACGCGGCGATTGGAAGCGGAGTTAAAGAGTATAGAAGAGGAGAAGCAAGAGGTAGAAGCTGTGGTAGAGTGTTTTAAGCGACATTTACGTATTCTATCGGCACTTCAACCACACAATTGGAATACGGAAAATTTTGAAGCAGCAATCAGAGATGCCTTGCCGAAACTTGACAGGGCTGACAATGATTTTGATGAAGCGTACGCCATAGGACGTCGGATGCGACATACGGATATATTTCGATATAAACCCGGGGATGATTACGATAAACGTTTGAGTTGGCGGGTGATACGGGATAACATGTTGAAAGGACTTGCATTTCACCTACCGCTTTTTTTGCTGCTGCTGTTGACATGGTTTATTTATCTTTTGGTACAACATTCAGGGTCTTAATTATTTACAAAAAAATATGTCCTTACGGCATCGGTCCAGATTAAAAGATTTTGAGATAGAATTAGCTGAAGCACGCAGCAAAATGGCGGAGGAGCGGCTTGCGCGGCAGAGGGCTCGGGAGCGGGAACGCGCACGGGCAGGGCGGAGTAACGCGGCGACGGGTACCCGGACAGGGATACGGAAGCACGTCAATGTAACCGGCGAGAAGGCGGCAACAACGCGGGTACTGCTTCTGGAAAATGCCATACTGCTTATAGTATTGACAGCCAGCATTATAGGGCTTTATATGTTGAGCATGTACTTGTTGAATCAGACGAATTAGGAGTGGATATGGAAACGCCGAAGATAGATGTAGCCTACATAGCGGAATTGGCGAAACTGGAGCTTAGTGAAGATGAGCGTGCGCGTTATACTGTTGATTTAGAGCAGATACTGGCATATGTTGCACAATTGGAGAAGTGGGATACGCGGGATGTTCCCCCGAGCTATCACCCCTTAGAAATGTTTGATGCACTGCGGGCGGATACCGTCGGTGTCGGCTTAAGCAATGAAGCCGCGTTGGCAAATGCGCCGCAGGCGACGGACGGTCAGTTTCGCGTACCCAAAGTGGTGGAATCGGCGCATTGAAGCGCAAACTTATACCGTTCTATGTATCCTAAATCTACACTGGTTGAACTGCAACAACGCCTCCGCGCACGCGAAATATCGCCTACGGAAGTGATCCGCGAATACGAAGCGCGCATCGAAAAAGCGAATCCCGAGCTCGGCGCATTTTTGTCCCGGGACACGGAACGAGCGATGCAAGCGGCTGAGAAAGCGGATCCGGACGATCCTTTGGGGGGATTACCCATAGCGATAAAGGACAACATTTGCTGCATCGGAGAACCCGTGCGTTGCGCCTCGCGCATGCTGGAAAATTTTATCTCGCCGTACGATGCTACAGCTGTAACTCGTTTACGCGCAGCAGGAGCCATCCCCTTCGGACGTACCAATATGGATGAATTTGCCATGGGCTCGACCGGGGAAAATTCGGCGTTCGGAAGCACGAAGAATCCGGTTGATACGGGGCGGGTACCCGGTGGGTCATCGAGTGGTTCAGCGGCGGCTGTAGCTGCCGGGTTGATACCGGCTGCACTTGGGTCGGATACCGGTGGGTCGGTGCGTCAACCGGCTTCACACTGCGGAGTCATCGGTCTGAAACCCACATACGGACGCATTTCGCGATACGGATTGGTAGCATTTGCTTCATCGTTGGACCAAATCGGGACGCTGACCACGAGTGCGGAAGATGCGGCTTTGCTTTTGCAGGCACTTTGCGGGTACGATGCCATGGATTCAACGTCCTCCCGGGAACCTGTACCGGATTTCAGTGCCGAGCTCCGCAGCGGGGTGCGCGGTTTGCGTATAGGACTTCCGCGCGAGTATATGAACAGCGGTAACGCCCCGGAGGTTCAGCAAGCCATAAAAACAGCGACGGCAACCTTGGAAGCTCAGGGAGCTGAAATCTGCGAGGTATCTCTCCCCCATACGGAAGCGGCTGTGGCTTCGTATTATATTATTGCCTGCGCCGAAGCTTCTTCAAACTTAGCGAGATACGACGGAGTGCGCTACGGCTACCGCGCACCCGCTCAATCCGACGCGCCGGGCGATATTTACGCGCGGAGTCGGACGTTTGCTTTCGGCGATGAAGTGAAGCGGCGTATCATTTTGGGTACATACGTACTATCCGGTGGGTATTACGATGCGTATTATACACGCGCTCAAAAGGTAAGGACTTTGGTCATTCGGGATTTCGCGCAGGTTTTCGCTTCCGGGGTGCACCTTATTCTCGGCCCGGTTGCTCCGTCGCCTGCCCCCGAAATACACGCGGAGATGAGTCCCCTGCAGGTATATTTAGCGGATATTTATACCGTACCGGCAAATTTGGCGGGTTTACCCGCTATTTCCGTACCCGTGGAACAACCCGGGCTACCGGTGGGTGTGCAGATGATTGCCCCTCCCTTCCAAGAAGCGAGATTGCTGAGAGCGGCGAACTGCATACCGCAGTCCGGTCGGTGAACCGCTGCTTACGCCGATTTTCCCCACCGCAGGGTTAGCACCAACCACTGAGACTTTCCCTTTGTTGAAGTGCACTCGGTGATACGTTTTTTCTTGCGGGTTTCCGAGTGTGGTGATATGGTGGGTTTGTCGTTTGTGAGAGATAGCGATGAGACCAGTGATGATGACAGTTGCCGGTTCGGATTGTTCAGCGGGTGCCGGAATACAGGCGGATCTGAAGGCAGGATACGCTGTGGGGTGCTACCCTCTTACTGTGGTGACGTGTGTGGTAAGTGAGGTACCGGGATATGTGGGAAGGATTGTGCCCTTGGAGCCTTCGTTTGTCGCGGAGCAGCTCACCTTGTGTCTGCGATCATTCCGCGTGGCTGCCGTTAAGTGCGGAATGCTATACAGTCCGGGTATTTTACAGGTAGTTGCGGATATACTTCCGCCGGGAATTCCACTTGTAATAGACCCAGTGATGGTAGCAACGGCAGGCGATGCCCTGATGCTCGATGATACCCTAGAGGCTTACGAACACTTGCTTTTCCCGCGTGCAACGCTCATTACCCCAAATCTCGATGAGCTCCTGCGTCTCACCGGCTCTCAATGCGTGCATACTGTGGAACAACTCGAGACTGAAGCATGTGCACTTTCCGACCGTATCGGATGCGCTGTATTGGCAAAAGGTGGACACCTAGAGGGGGATGAGTGTACGGATGTGCTCGTGGAACCGTCCGGGAAAGTGCAGTGTTTCTCGCATCAACGCGTTACCGGGGTGACTACGCACGGAACGGGATGTACACTTTCCGCAGCTGTTACCGCTTTTCTTGCAAGGGGTTATTCCCTTTGCGATGCTGTAGAACAAGGGATTAGGTATAATGTACACGTAATCGCGAACCACTGAACCGCAGTCCGCCACGAACCATCTCGGTGTCCGCATCTAGGCGCGAAGCTGACATTTTCATCGGAGCGGGTAAGGACTGAGCATGTGCATTGCAAGGATAAATGCACCACATGACGAAAAAAATTGAATTCGGGA
>CAZJIH010000103.1:0-7204 GCA_964545935.1 uncultured Akkermansia sp.
GCCGCGATGGGATTTTCTTTGTATTCCTTGCCAATCTCTGACATTGCAGACGTGTCCAGCTTACCGGTCGCATTCGGATCGATGATTCCGTGCTGCTTGAGCATTTGTACTGCCTCATCAACGCTGACAGCTTTGGCTCGGCTGTGCGCTTGACTTGGTTCCTCCTGTGCGCTGCCGGGTGCCAAGAATGATGTTGCCGATATGATACCGACTAGTAAAAGTAATAACGATGTTTTTGGTTTCATGGTAGGTAGTTCCTTGGTTGTTTGAGTAAAAATCGGATTTTTGAGTAATGTTTTTTCGTTTGCGTATTTTCCCCTCCTATATTTTCTTGGCGTCAAGGACCGGGGCGAAGAGGTGTAGGTTGCCCTTGCGGAGTCGCACGGGTTTCCCGGGATGAGCGACATGTACGGCATGGTCTTGTGGTATCGATGTGGTGAGCATGATTTTTGATGGGTCGGGTGGTGTATCCGCATCGGGTAACGCGGGGATACCGGCTAAGTATACACCGCGACGAGGGGGCGGTCAAGCACGGATTCAAAATTTTTTTTCAGAGGGCGTGGGAACATTGCGGCAGATGCGGTAGCAGATGCTGCACGGATTGTAGTCGGAGCGTTAGTGTAGCCGGATTGGGTGAGCCGGCATAGGAACAGTGCCGAGAACCCGAAGGGTAATGAGGCGTACGAGTATGGCAGCGAGCGGTAAAGGGCGGGGTAGTGGGATAGGTCAGAAAGAGATGCCCCCGGTAGCTTAGCTTCCGGGGCAGGAGTGTTAGAGGTAAGCAGAGTAAATTATTTTTGCCCCGGCTGTCGGAGTAGCTCTTTCGCGCGGGCTTCACCATTATCGGCGGCTTTCTGAAGCCATTGTTTGGCTTGCTGCTCGTCTTTGTTCACGCCTTCGCCCTTGGCATAGCACACTCCAAGGTTGAACTGTGCCCCTGCAACCCCCTGATCAGCAGCGAGACGGTACCACCTGACGGCTTCGGTGTAGTCTTTGTTCACGCCACCACCGTAGTAATAGCACTCTCCAAGGCTGTTTTGCGCGTCTGTGTCTCCCTGTTCGGCAGCTTTACGGTACCATTTTACGGCTTCCGCTTTGTCCTTGTCCACTCACCAACCACGGTAATAATGGTCACCAAGTTCGTACTGTGCATTTGCATGCCCCTGCTCGGCGGCTTTGCGATACCATTTCACGGCTTCGGTGTAGTCTCCGGTGTAGTCCTTCCGGTCACCGAGTTCGTACTGTGCTTCTGCATTACCCTGTTTGTCGGCGAGGCGGTACAGCAGCTCTTTGGCATCGGGGTTACCCTCCCTAGCAGCCCTGCATATCCACTTTGCAGCTTGCGCAGCGTCTTTTGCCGTGCCCGTCCCCTCAAGGTGGCATTTGCCCAGTGCGTACTTTGCATAGGTATACCCGGATTCTGCCGCTAGTCGGTACAGATGTGCGGCTTCTTCCGGTTCTAGCTTTCGCAGTAGTTCTTTGGCATCGGTGTTACCCCAATGGGCTGCATTGCATAGCCACTTTGCAGCTTGTTTCTCGTCTTTTTCTACGCCTGTCCCCTCAAGGTAGCATTTGCCGAGTGCGTACATTGCATTTGCATTCCCGTTGTCTGCTGCTCTTCGGTACCACGTTACGGCTTGCGCAGCGTCTTTGTCCACGCCTTCACCGCCGGAATAGCACCGTCCAAAGTCGTATTGTGCTTTTGCATGCCCGTGTTCGGCGGCGAGGAGGTACCATTTCGCGGCTTCGGTGAGGTCTTTGTTTACGCCAATGCCATTGTAGTAGAACTCCCCAAGGATGTACCGGGCATCGGCATGCCCCTGCTCGGCAGCTTTGCGATACCATTTTATGGCTTCCGCTTCGTCCACATCCACGCCATAGCCCCAAAGGTAGCACTCTCCAAGTTCGTACTGTGCTTCTGCGTTACCCTGTGCTGCTAGTTTTTGCACACCCTTGCCGATGGCTCCGCCGATTAACTCCGCACCCTTGGCTTCGTCTTTCTTTACTCCATCGCCCTGACAGTACGCTATTCCTTGTTTAAGCAGCGAGATCAGTTCGTCCGGGGTGGATGTGGGTTGTTCTGCGCAGGTATTCCAAGGCGCGAGGGCGAACAGGGCGAATAGGAGAATGAGGTAGTGAAGGACGATGCGACGGTGCATTTTCATAGTGGGCGTCTGTATGTTAGGAAATTTATCTCATTTTGCCCGGGATGTCCGGAAGAATGTGGGAAATTGCGAATTTTTTTGAGGCATTGCGGCAGATGCGGTAACAGATGCTGCACGGATTGTGGGCGGTGCAATGCGTCAGCAGAGCGGAGTCGGATTGGGTGAGCCGGCATGGAAGCAGTGCCGAGGCGACCGTTAGGTTGCGGAGGCGCGCGAGGATGGCAGCGAGCGGAAGGGCGGGTAGCGGGAAAGGCTAGAAAAGGGATGCCCGGTAGCGGGGGCTTCCGGGGCAGGAGTGGCTAGGGCAACGTAGGCGGATTATTCCTGTTCCGGCTCTTGGAGTAGTGCTTTCGCGTTGGTGTTACCATTATCAGCGGCTTTTTGGAGCCACCGTTTGGCTTGTGCCTCATCTTTTTCTACACCTATCCCTTCAAGGTAGCATTTGCCGAGGTTATACTGCGCGTCTGCATTTCCTTGTTCGGCGGCGAGAAGATACGATTTTACCGAATCCGTGTTGGTTCTATCACCGGCACCCTCCTTAGGATTGGGACCATACTTATTCCCCCCCGGCTTACTATTGAGGAGTAACAGCACGAAAGCGCATGCTACGGCTAAGAGACAACAGAAGACTAAGCCGGCATACCACACCCGCATCTCCTCGAGCGTTTGCATCCATTTGAGGACCGCGAGGGGCGGTAAGACAATCAAAAGCTGTCGCCAACCGCTTACCCCCACATCATGAAATCTGCGAGTCGTCATTCCCGTCATTACGAGACCTAGATACAGCTGCATAAGGATGCACATTTTTGCGAACTGCGAGTAGTTTTCATCCCACGCCATCTCAAGAAATAGGAAAACGGTGAACAGAAGGGATAATAAGATTATCCTAGGCCAATATTCTGCTCGGCACATGCGACCGGCAAATTTAATTGTAAGTAGATTTTTCATATCGAGGATGGGGTAGGTGTGCTTGACCTTTTCCGAGGAGATGTGCGGTCGCTTTTTCATGGCGGGAGTCTATCTACGGTGGAATTTATCTCATTTTACTAGGGTAGTCCGGCTATATCCGGAGTGGAGGGGAGAACTTCGGGAATATCGCATCCGCAGTTCTGTCCGGGTGTGCGAATTGTGGGCGGAGCGAAGCGATTGCAGAGCACGGAATCGGGGGAAACGAGCGGGTGTAACGAAGAGGATGTCTCCGCCGGAGTAGCTTCTGCGTTAATCATCTGTCCGTCTCCTTCGTGTGCAAGTAAGGCACCACACATTTTATCGCGCGCCACAAGGGTAGTATAATGCGGTAACCTATCTTAGCCGCACATATGAGCGCGAAGAGTATCATGAAGTCGCGCACTAGCTTATCCGATAGCGTATCGCGCAGCATTTTCCAAGGCAGTTGTTCCAGTGCCTTTTGTGCTTCTGCATGCCCTTGTTCTGCGGCGCGACGAAGCCATTTTTCGGCTTCTGTCCTATCTCTGCTCACAACCCCGCCTTCGGCGTAGCAGGTGCCAAGGACGAACTGTGCCGTTGCGTTCCCCTGCTCCGCAGCAAGGCGGTACCATTTGAGTGCTTCGGCATGGTCCCTGTCCACGCCTATGCCGGTGGTATAGCACCATGAAAGTTCGAGCTGTGCTACATCATACCCCTGCTCGGCTGCGAGGCGATACCATTTTACAGCTTCCGCGTAGTCCTTGTCCACGCCGGTGCCGTAGTAATAGCACTCTCCGAGGAGGTACTGAGCTTCTGCATTCCCCTGTTCAGCGGCGAGACGATACCTCTTGGCAGCTTCGGCGTAGTCCTTGTTCACGTCATCGACTTTGTGGTAGCGTACTCCGAGGCTATTCTGCGCATCTGCGTCTCCCTGCTCGACAAGCCTTCTGATGGTATCGATATCAGCAGCATAGGTATTCTGAGGTGCTAGGGTAAACAGGGCAAATAGGAGTAGAATGCAACGGAAGGCGGGGTGGGAGTACTGCCCTCTTCCCGGAATGGCGTGTGGGTGTCTTTTCATGGTGATAACCTGCGTTTGGGAAATTTATTTTATTATGACGGAATGTCCGGCTAAATCCGATGGTATGGGAAGAATTTCACATTCATAAACTAAGATACAGGATACGATAGTCGAGGTAGACAAGCACGATAAAAATCCCCCATCCACATAAACTGTAAACCAAAGATATCTTACTTCCCTCGCAACTTTTTTGTGAAAAATCTGTCAGGAACAGAGGTGTGAACGCCGCTGTCCATGGTATGCAGTGTGACATCCACATTAACAAACCTCCTGCTGTTTGCGGTACGAACCGGTATGTATGTATAATTTTCGCTGAAGAATAGTATTCAAGGACATAAACAGGTATGGTTAGCAACAAAACGGATATGACAAAATACCATGCGAGTTCTTTTTTTGTACCCGCCGCATGAAAAAACAAGACGATGGAAACCAAGAAAAAAATATCCCACATAATAAAGGCTACGCCACCCGTGCCGGGTAGCCATGTAAGAAGAAACAACGTTACGGATAGTCCGATACCGACACCGGTCTGTTTTATAGGAGAGAACATGATTAGATTCGGGAGCTACTTATTATTGAACATCTCATCACTTACGGGTTGCCATATACAATTTTTCCAGCTTATTAATTTTTTTCAGTGAAGAAATAATTAGGCGTTGCTCTATTTTATCCAATTGTCGGAAAGTCGGACGCTGCATTGAGTGTTCACAGAACATCTTAACCTTGTGGAGCAATTCAACAATTAACTCCAGCGGTTCGCCTTTTTTAACCCCATTAAGGATGTATCGCATTTCCAGCATTGACACAATACAGTCTAAAGCATCAGCACTTTCTTCATTAAATTCACAGAGTTCCTCATCCGCCAGATCCATTACCGAATAAATATAAGAACTGAAAAGTTCAGAATTCATCCATGCCAAATCCTCTGTATAATAAAGAAAGTTACTCTTTATGAGAGCCTTTGCTTCTTCTCGTGTTTTTCCGGCAAAATGCTCTCCGGCCAGCTTTTCATCCAAAGATTCAATGTACATATTCTTAATACTTGAAAATTTAGTGTTGCATACAATTAGCTAAGCGGACTTTACATTTATTCAATGCTCGTAACGCGTCACTATGAGCCTTTCGATGCCCCTGTTCTGCCCCTCGAGAACCCCTTGATACACTTCCTTCCGGATAGTAATCGCACTTTTTTCTTAAAAAAAGTAATCGAGCTGCAGCAAGGGCAGAAAAGCATGCGATTGCAGCTCTGACGGATGCACACGGCATACAACGTGCCTTACATGCACGGCAATTCAAATTCTTATATCCCTGCCAAATAGCTAAATATTCTGCTCTTTTTCTTACCTTTTTCATAGCTGATTTCCTAGCTGCCTTTTTGACAGCTGCACGAGTCAATTTAGTAGCACCGGCCGGTACACCCGGAATCAGAGCAGCTGCCGTATCAAAAGCTAAATCCATCGCTGCCTCCTGCACCATTTCGCTATCGCCGGTTACTGCTCCTGCTATAGTTTCCCCAATATCCCATGCAATAAATCCAACGTCCCATATCGTATCAATAATTAAGCCTAATGTATCAACCGAATAAATTGCGTTATTATGGACATAATTGTACGGGGTGCCTATGGCATCTTCTTCTTCCACATCATCCCTCCCCGTCCATCTGCCGTCGCGTGGGCTGTAGTAGCGATAGTTGTAGTACACCGGCCCCGGCTCCGCATCGTACACCTCACTGCTCCACCGGATAGGCTGTTCTTCATCTCCGTCTGCTGTCACTTCACCGTAGGGTGTATAGGTGTACAACGTCCGAATGTAGCCTGTCTGTCCGTAGACTTCGCAGATGTTCTCGGTGAGGTCCCGGTCGTAGGTATACCGGGCACCGTCGTTACGAATGGCAAGGGGACGTGTGGCAGTAGGTTGAGTCGAATCCCAAATGATGTGCCAAAGGACGGGGTGATTGGCTTTGACTAGGTCGAGCGCAACTATCTGCAAGTAGCCTCGGTAGATGTAGCGTTGGTGCAGCTTTACTGCTCCTTCGGTGGTCTCCTTCCTGAAGGCTCGGCGTCCCATGGAATCGTAGGCACATTCTACGATGGTCGAACCGCCCTCACCGGTCAACTTCACCGGACGATTTTCCGCATTGTAGGTGACGCACCGGATGCCCGTTTTAGTCTTTACGGGTGTTTTAGTGAGTGTCTCAAGTAAGTTACTCCCCGCGAGGTAGCCGTATGCAAAATTACCGAAGGCATCGTACTCGTAGAGCGCAGGAGCCATGGCGGAGTTATCTTCCGTCACTTGTTGTTTGCGCAAACAATCCCACGCCGGTGTGCGATGTGCCTCCGTACCCATCTTCCGCCGCAAGATGATTCGGTGGTGCAATTCCGTACCCGCGCCTCCATACAGGCTCGGGAAACCATGCACGTACAATCGCTTGAGACCGGAAGTCATCTTGACGTAATTTTTCAGCTTTCGTAACACCGCCTTTCAACGATGCCACAACGACCTTTTATCATAATGATAGGCAGACGTCAAGTAAAATTTTTTATTTTTTCTCATTCGTCCCGAGAAAATTTTTGATTTCACTCTGCACTTCGTACTTGATCACCTTCGTGTTGCCACACGACGAGGTCATCACTTTAAATTTATTTGGGATAGGTGTGAACGCCGGGCTTACGGCTACCTATGCTTCGCCCAATTACCGCCTCCGTGTCCTCCCGGAATGCGGTCACCTTTTCACCTTAAAATTCAAATTCCACACAATTTTGGATTGACCCCAATTTTGGGTTGTCCCGAAACGAAAGCGACCCACACTCAAACGGGTATGAGTCGCTCTACGGGTGGTAAATGTCCTTCAAAAGGAACTTAGACACATAAACGATTTATTGTAAGCACTCTACGGCTTTCTAAACCTCGATTTTAGCCCGAAAAGCTAAAATTCGCTCAAAAAGGTTCGAAACCACTACGATGCCGATTTGGGACTCGAACGAAATGCGCAACATTGCACATAAGAGCCTAATTTCCTGTCTACAATGCG
>CAZJIH010000104.1:0-7069 GCA_964545935.1 uncultured Akkermansia sp.
CGCACCACCAATCACGGAAGTGCACAAGGGCTATTATACGTATTTGAAATACGTGTCTCTCGTGAGTTAACTTTATGATATTAAATCATTAACAAAATGATAAACTGATCGAATTTCGTGCGTGGGAGAGATTCTTATGTCCCCTACCCCTTATAAAAAAAGGATAAAAAAATCAAAAAAAAGACTTGACGCACGTATTTCAAATACGTGCCCCATGAACCACAGACCACCATAGCCCATCCCCCAAGATGTCCCCTAACGCGCCATCCGCAGTTCAGTGAGGCAGGTTGCGGAAGGAGACACACTTTTCTCGGTATTTTTGATTGAGGTTATGCGCGAGTTTCGGTGCGCGGGATGTCCGTGTCGGCGGAAGACATTCGGTTCAGTGCGCGGCGGTATTCCATGGGGAAGACTTTGACGAAGTTCGGGAGGGAGTTATCAAAATCGGCTAAGATATTGAGGGCACGTCGGGAGTGAGTGAGACGGGCATGTTCGGTGATGAGGGAGCGGAGGCAGGAGATATCGGCGGGGTCGGAGACGGGGTCGAGGTCAATCATATCGAGGTTACAGTAACGGTCGAAGAGGTGGAATTCATCCCAGACGTAAGCGATACCGCCGCTCATACCTGCACCGAAGTTATGGCCGGTAGGGCCGAGGATAACGACACAGCCGCCGGTCATATATTCACAGCAATGGTCACCTGTACCTTCAACGACGGCGTAAGCACCTGAATTTCTGACAGCGAAACGCACACCGACTTGACCACGGATAAAGATTTTTCCGCTTACAGCGCCGTAAAGCAAAGCGTTGCCCGCGATGACATTTTCTGCCGGTACGTACCGGCTGCCGGGGAATGGGGTTATGATAATTTTACCGCCTGAGAGACCTCTACCGACATAATCATTTGCTTGGCCAAGCAAGCGGAGGGTGATACCATGGGCGAGGAAGGCGCCGAAACTTTGGCCTGCAGTTCCGGTGAGGCAGACATCAATAGTATCATCCGGCAAGCCGGTATGACCGTATTTTTTTGCAATGTAGAACGACAGGCGGGTACCGACCGCGCGTTGAGTATTTGTGATATCGCGGCATATCTTCACCGGTTTCGCGGATTGCACGGCAGCCACCGCCTCCGCCAGATACGAATCATCGAATGTATCGACGGCAATGTGCTTAGGACAACCGCAGACATGCAAAGACCTGCCCGGGAGGAGACGCGAGAAATCCAAGTGCTTCAATTTTTCGGAATTGAAAGAATTATTCACGCGGAGGAGATCGGAGCGGCCGACAGCTTCCTCCAGGCTATGAAGGCCGAGGGCTGCCAGATATTCACGCACTTCTTTTGCGACAAATCGCATAAATGAAATGATATATTCCGGTTTCCCGCGGAATCTTTTACGTAGGACCGGATCTTGTGTAGCCACTCCCACCGGACAGGTATTTTTATTGCACACACGCGCCATTACGCACCCCAGCGCAATGAGGACAGAGGTAGCGAAACCGAACTCTTCCGCTCCCAGCAAAGCGGCAATGATGACATCTCTACCGTTCTTCAGCAACCCATCCGTCTGCAGGCGGACTTTAGAACGCAAACCGTTGAGTATAAGAGTTTGGTGAGCTTCTGCCACACCTAATTCCCAAGGCATACCGGCGTACTGCACGGAAGTCAACGGTGAAGCACCCGTCCCGCCGTCGTGGCCGGAAATAAGCACTGCATCGGCACCGCCTTTAGCCACACCCGCGGCGACTGTACCGACCCCTGATTCGGAAACAAGCTTAACACTTACGCGTGCATCCGGGTTAGCATTTCGGAGGTCGAAAATGAGTTGAGCCAGGTCTTCGATGGAATAGATATCGTGGTGGGGTGGCGGAGAGATGAGGGAGACTCCCGGGGTAGAATGGCGTACACGCGCAATTTCGGAATCTACTTTGTTACCCGGCAGATGGCCGCCTTCCCCCGGTTTAGCTCCCTGCGCGATTTTTATCTGCAACTCCCGCGCGTTGGCGAGGTACTCTGCCGTCACACCGAATCTTCCGCTCGCAATCTGCTTTACTGCCGAACAACGATTGTCACCATCCGGTGTCGGAATGTAACGAACCGGGTCCTCACCGCCTTCCCCGCAATTACTCGCGGCACCGATACGATTCATTGCCACCGCTATTGTTTCGTGTGCCTCCTTCGAGAGAGCTCCGAAACTCATAGCTCCGGAGACAAAGCGCTTCATGATGTCCTCCTCGCTTTCCGTTTCCTCAAGTGCTATCGGTTGAGTATCAACGAAATCAAAGAGACCTCGCAAAGTACAGAGGGACTCCGGCTCATTGTTAACCATATCGGAAAACACCTTAAATTGAGCGTAATCATTGTTATGCACCGCTTTTCGAAATTGTGCGATAACCTTTGAAGACCAGACATGTTTTTCACCGCCGCGTTTCCACTTAAACAAACCCGCATTTTCGAGCTCGGCGTGACCGTCGTACAAATCAGCTTTTGCGCGTCGGAGGCGGGAAGCGTATTCGTGGGCGATTTCGGACAGGCCGATACCCCCCACACGCGAGGCGGTACCCGGGAAATACTTATCGACTAGGTCCTTTCCGAGGCCGATAGCTTCAAAGATTGCTGCACCGCGATACGAACGGAGGGTAGAAATACCCATTTTACTCATTGTTTGCAGGATACCGAAATCCACGGCTTCCAGGTAATTTTCCACAGCTTTGTTAGCAGAAATCGAAGGTTCGAGCATACCATCCTCGACCAAACGGACTAAGGAACTCATAGCGAGCCATGGGCAAACAGCCGTAGCTCCGTATCCGAGGAGGAGAGCGAAATGCATCACCTGACGCGCTTCACCGGTTTCCGCGACTACTCCCGTACCTGTTCGTACCCCCATTTCACGCAATTTACCGTTTACCGCCGCTACAGCTAAAAGGATAGGGATAGGCGCCTCGTTGCCGGACAATTCACGATCGGAAAGGATAATTATCCGGAACCCGCGCGTGATAACTTCCTCGGTTTGTCGGGCAAGCTCCGCTAAAGCTTCTTCCAAGCCGTTTTTTGAAAGAGTAGAGAACCCGGTAGAGAGAGTAACGCATCGGAAATCACTTTCCCGGCAACTTTTCAGTGCTTCCGAATCACTTAAAGTAAGGATAGGACGCAACAACTTCATGACCCGGGCCATACGAGGTGACTCCTCTAGGATATTAGCCGGGTTACCGATAAAAGTAGTCAGGGACATGACAGATCTTTCACGGATAGGATCGATTGCCGGATTGGTGACTTGTGCGAATTGTTGTTTGAAGTAGTTGAAGAGGAGTTGAGGGCGTTCGGAGAGCACGGCAAGAGCGGCATCATTCCCCATAGCGTATACGGCATCCCGCGCATTGTTTGCCATAGGTATGAGAAAATGCTCTGTTTCATCCGCCGTATATCCGAACAATAATTGTGCATTTCGGATACGCGCTGCATTCACCTGCGGAGCGTTGACACTATCGAATATTCCGCGTATACGGATACGATTTTCCCGACACCACCGACGGTAAGGTTTACGACGCGCGACTTTTGTTTTGATTTCGGCGTTGTAAGCGATACGACCCGTTTGAAAATCGATCCAGAGCATTTCCCCGGGCTTCAGACTACCCCTTCGGACTACACGTGTAGGGTCTGTTTCCAGCACACCTGCTTCGCTTGCCAGGATAAAGAGACCGTCCTCATCCAATTCGAATCTGGCCGGACGCAGGCCGTTGCGGTCGAGGATAGCTCCGGCGCCTAAACCGTCGCTGAAACAGACTGCCGCCGGGCCATCCCAGGGAGCGATAAAACCGGAATGGTAATCGTAAAATCCCCGCAAATCTTCACCGATGAAATAACTTTCGCCGAAGGCCTGAGGGATCAACATCATCATGGTATGCGGCAGACTTCTTCCGGCAGATACCAGCAATTCCGACACGTTATCCAGGCAGGAGGAATCGCTGCCGCCTTCGGATACAATCGGCAGGAGCTTCTTGATTTCCTCCCCGAAAAGCGGACTCTCCAGAGCACTCTCGCAGGCACTCAAACGATTCAGATTTCCGCGCAGAGTATTGATTTCGCCGTTGTGAGCTAAGTATCGGAAAGGATGAGCCAGCGACCAACTCGGGAAAGTATTGGTTGAATAACGTTGGTGCACAATAGCGAAACGGCTCATAAACCGCGGATGCGCTAAATCTTTGTAGAAAAGGGGTAACTGCGGAGCAAGCAATAAGCCTTTGTATACGATAGTACGAGCCGATAACGAAACGATACAGAAACGCGCACCGAGCTCCGGCAGAGCTTTTGCTACTCGTTTTTCCGTTACCCGGCGCAGGATGTACAATCGGCGCTCCGCCGCATCGCTGTCGCCCGCTGTCGAGATATCGTAAAACACCTGTTCGATATACGGGGCACCGGCGCGTGCGGTTCGACCGATAGCGGCTTCGTTCACCGGGACTTCGCGGCGACAGATAACCGGCACGCCTTCATCCGCGGCAGCCGCATCCGTTTCGCGTCTGCACAGCGCACGAGCATCCTCCTCTTTCGGTAAAAATACCATACCGACGGCATATTTTCCGGGAGGAGGTAATTTTATTTCGGTACGGAAGAAATCGTCCGGGAGATGAAGCAACATACCTGCGCCGTCACCTGTTTCCGGGTCACTTCCCGCCGCACCGCGATGCAAAAGGTGCTCGAGTATAGCGACCCCCTTTTCTATGATACCGTGACTCGCACCACGGCGTGTATCTACCACCATACCGACCCCGCACGCATCGTGCTCCTGCAACGGACTGTACAAACCCTGCTCCTTCGGTATAAACGTACTCATTGAATGTAAGGAAATATGAAAGTTGATAAAGGAGACCGGTATCGGATTTGCCGAGGGAAGGGAAGCAAAAGTATTCGAAACACCCCCGCTCCCCCCGTGCGAAACAGGATTCGCCCCCCACCGCGGGTTACTACGACCCGGAAAAAATGTGAACCCCGCGCACGAACCGTCAACCGGTTCTTCAGCAAACTGATCGTTAACTGTGTAAGACAAACCACAGGGAACACACACCGTGCCCCGCCGGGCGGATTGTACAGGAAACCCGAGGAAAACGCAAGCAAAAATTCCGTGTCTCTGAGAAATTTTTAAAATTCTCGCACCCGTCCTGATAAAATTTTTGAGAAACGCCGCAATGTTGATTCCTCATGCATGTTACAGACGCTCTGCATGCTATGGGGGCACCTATCTCACGGGAGTATGGATTTATTCCCCATGCGTCTTTTCTGCTTTGTCTTCTCTCAACTCCCCTGTGCAACTCCGTTGCGCTTAACCCCTTCACTTCGTGTACCTACTCTCCCTCGGGTATTTCTGCCAAGCATCGCCAACGTCCTGATCCGCATGGATGCTATCAATGAACGCCTCAATCAACTCCTTTTTGCTACGCAGCTCGAGACTCGCATTTACCGCTTTTCCTATATCGATGCGAATATCAGCATCCCGATCATTTGCATCGCGGTATTTCTGCACCGACCTCAGTATGTAATCAATGTTAATATCCACCTGACCGACAAGCTCCGTTTCAAACACAAGATCATCGGTAATATCCGCCTTTTCTCGTTCATTGCCTCGGTTTCTCCGTGCATCTCTGAGATCCTGCCTCCCCGAGTTTGCCGCTTATTAATCGGGAAAACACCCCCTGACACACTTTCTTTCCCCGATATTTTCAGGTATTCCCTGTGTTTATGCGCCCTGCAGATTCTTAATATAATAGACCTACATTTATGTCCCTACATAATATTTCTTATTCCTGTCTTTATGTGTTTCAATTCTGCCCATCGGTATAACTTCGCCGGAATCTTTATCCCGAATGCTTCCGGGATTAGTTGCAAATCCGCATCTTCCGGGTCAACAAACTGATACATATCTCCGGGAAGGAACTTGACCTTCCCGGCGGCGATGATGCGCCTTTGTATGATACGCAGCATGATTAGGGCAATCAGACAGAGTATCATGTGCGCCGTCAAATGTTCCGGTGTCCTCACAAAAAAACAGTCGGGTTTCCGATGCTCATCACGCGAAACTGCTCCTCTATCTGTGTCAGCCCGTGGTACTTATCGATCACTTCCCTCGCATCCGTGACTTGTTGGGCATACGATGCGTGCGAAAGCTATACTCCGACTGATTGTGCTCATTGCATCGGGTCTTTTCTCTATAACTCTGATTTCATGCCTGTAAACGGGCACAAGTATCGTAGGCATCCCCATAAAATCAGAAAACACCTTACAATTCCCGGCGCGGAATTCGGCTATCTGCTCCTTAGGCGGCTGAGTTATTTGCTCCTTTTGCAGGGATGCACTTCGGGAAGAATCAAATCCTTTCCCGTGCTCATCTACCTGAGTGCCTAAAACCGACGGACAAAACACTGATAAACCCGGACATAGGATGAGGAATGACGGCAAAGCAGCATTCAAAAACAATCGTGTTTTCACGGTACGTCCACATCCACCCCTTTCAGCCCACCCTGTCAATACCGGCTTTATCCTTTTGTCGTCCCCCGAGTCTGCGCCGTATTTGCCGGTGATTAAGGTGTCTGTGTCTGCATAGTCTCAAGCCTTTTCCTAAGCGCGTTAGCTTTATCTGTATTCGGGGCGGCGGCAATTGCTTCTTTTAGGTAAATGATTGCTTCTGAAATGTTACCCTCAGTCAAATAACTTGTCATCAAAACTTCGTACATGTATTGTCGCACTTCCGGTAACCACTGCTCATCTGCCAGCAATTTGTTTATGGCATCACGGAGGCGGGAGGTAGCGTCTTTGGGTTGAAGCTTTGCGAGATCGCCCATATACTTCCTTGCTTCGGAATTGACACTTGTAAACTGCGAACGAAGTAGGTCGCGCCGAGCAATGATTTTTTTCAAGCCGGTGGCGTCTCTCGGATCATTTGCCAGAATTTCATCATTGAGTTTTGGGTACACATCACGCAAATTTCGGGGGAGTAAATTACGCGCTTGCATGAGGAGGACAGCGCGTTGTTCCCCCTGAGAGGAACGCGCTTCCCGGAGCTTGTTGATGAAAGTA
>CAZJIH010000105.1:0-6826 GCA_964545935.1 uncultured Akkermansia sp.
GCTTACATGGCGCACGGTTGCCTCTTTGTTTGCTAAGGTTACCCTGCGTTTGTAGTATCCGTGTCGGTAACACTCGTTTGACTTACAATGCGGACAGCATATCTGCTCTCTATCTTCTTGATAATCAGCATGATAAATTCTGCCTTGAGGAGACGAACCTGCGTGCTTAAATTGCAAATACTTCAAATACATGACATCGGACATGATAGTAGATTTCTCCTCCATGTTCAAATCTTTTCTCCGGGGTATTTGCATTTTTTTTGCCGGCTTTAGGAGTGTTTCGCTTTGTCATTCCACGATATTATACGAAGAACGGCATATTGATCCCATCTGAGGATAATACAACGATCGCCGCCTAAATAATACTCGCCGGCGCAGCCGCCTTCCTCGCGTACAAAGCGTCCATTCCGAAAAAATACTAAATTATCCTGCCAATGAATGTGTTCACCGTGCATTATGGCAACGGGGGACTCATTGAAATTATCAAAAATGTCGTGCATCACTTTCGGGGAGCACCAATGGCAGGTTACCTGCTTATTAGAAATATGCGGTACTCGTTCAGTTGAAAGACATAGTCTGTTCGTTGAGCAAACAGAAACTCCTAATTCCGAAGCTAGGTGTCCGAAAATGACATCTTCCGCTCCGGTAGCCGGAACATCTTTACCGTGAGCTACTATCCGTTCCACCAAAGAACGAGACATAAGATAGCCGGCACCTCCGCTCGGTGTCCCCCTAGCCGCTAGGGATGTATCCCCGATAAGTTCGTAACGTCGGTCACATAAGGTCTCTAAACGTTCAAGACATACGTACGTGTCGTCATCGCATTTGAATAACCAATCAAAGTCGTAGTGTTGCAGTGCGTATCGGTAAAAAGCGAGTCCCTTAGCGGGTAAATGCGGATAATCATCCGCTTCCCACACATTGACTACATCGGGTTCCTCCGCTATGGGAGTCCTGCGTCCGAGATAAAAGACACATTCTATCCCATCTACAGGACGTGAAAGCCATGTTTCACGGCAGGCAAGACGCCGTTCTTTCGCTGTTAAGCAACTGCATATCCCTACCAATACGCGTACTTTACGTCTTGCCTCGCAAGGTATTATCGCGTTCGATTGCTCCGGAAAATGTCTGTCCAGCAATTCACTGACCACACTGTGGCGATGCATATTATCCCATGCGTCCGGTTCTCGTCGCACTAGTTCTCCCCATAGATGAATAGACCACGCATTGGAAAATTCCGGGCTATTGAGGTGAAGTGTACCATCGTAAAGTCGACGCCACTGCGTCCATGGTACAGGGTGGGTGCGCGAGCTGGGAGCCGCATGTTCAAATAAGCCGAAGTGAAGCAGTGCCCGGGTGACACCGGATGGACCGCAATAGCACCACGGAACATGCCTGTGCCGTTCTTCTGCACTCAAAAATCTTGCCCGCAAAGCATCCTTAGCGCGTTTTTCCGCTTCCGTGTCCCATGGCATGTATTGAGCGGGATCGGCTGCCAAGCGTGCCAATTCTCCGGATACAGGATGCCGTATGGGAAATTTCAACGCGTTGGCAGATACGGTCGTGCTTGTTTCACACGCAAACCATATATCGTCCTGAGGTACTTCCGTGCTCAGGCATACGGTGTCCGTATCCACCCAAAACCCTCCTTCACGATTCGCAAATATCGTACGATGCGTATACTTTCGAATTTCCAGCAACGCTCGCGGAAATTCTGCTTTGCTAAAACCAAAAATTGAGTCTCCTGCCCGCATGCATGTCCAATCACACGGTGCGTGAATGATAACCTCGAGACGTACCGTATTTTCATAAAGAGTTTCGCACAAACAAGCCCACTCCAGTATGAGATGTATCGCCATACACATCATCCCTAATAAGATAATTTGATAATACAATTTTGTGCCTAGACCCACACATATGCATAATCGCTCGAAGTCAAAAAACATCTTGGTGTAAATTATTTATTTCACGTAACGTCGCTCTTCAACGCCACCGCGTCGTGATTCTGCCATATTTGTAAGCAGCTGTCAAGTAAAATTCCTTGATTTTTGAATTTTTTTCACGTCCGTCCTGAGAAAATTTTTTGATAGACGCTGCAAGCTCGTTAGAGCTCACGAGCTAGGGCTTGTGAATGGCGACCGCTTTCTTCGAGCATACGGAGGCGGTGCGCGGGGAGTTCGGAGAGAGGGAGGCGGGAGTAATGGAGACGAGTACGGAAGAAATCGACAGCACTTTGCGAGAGGGCAAAGATACGTTTGAACCCGGCGGCACGTGCCTTATTTTCGATAAATCGGCACAGCGCACGTCCGTAACCGTGCCCTTCGTAATTTTTTTTGATAAAGAGGCAACCGAGTTCCGCGCATTGCTCATCTGGAAAAGGGTAAAGAGCGACACAGCCGACGATGGTATCATCGAGGGTGTATACGTAGTAGCATGGCAGATTGTCATGAATATCCTCGTAGGTGCGCTGGATGAGTTTAGCATCTGCCACACAACGCGCTATCAAGGACAGGATCTCCGGGATATCCTCTTCGTGCAGGGGGCGAATCTCGCGGTAAGAGTCGGCGTGTACCATGGTACCCACACCTTCTTCGGAGAAGAGTTCGTCAAGCAACACACCACGGTGTAAACCATTCAGCATGTGGACACGAGCGATCCCACGCCGGCATACTTCGGCAGCGGTCTGAAGTTCAGAAAAGTGGGAACACTCGTCGGGCGGACAGGAAGCTACTTCACTTTCGGCGATGGCAAAGATCGGGAGTCCCGAACGAGTAGGAATTCCTTCGGACTGTAGGCAGATAAATTTTGCAGCACCCAAGTGAACCGCCAGATTCACACTGCCTTCATCAAAATGCCCTAGCACCCCGGATGCTACGATAGCAACCTGGCGACGCTGAATAATTTCGGACACACGGGAAATGGCAGTCTGCCCGATGATTAAGGGGATGTCAGCAGACGCGGCGTGCATCTCACACTCATCGGCACGGTGCTGAAGCAAGGAGGCATCTTCCCCCTCAGCTACCAACACGAGACGTACCCCGATTTCATGCAGGGCATCGGCGTCCAACAAAGCATCCACCAAAGCGTCAGCTGTCAACAAATCGCGCGCGATATGCACCACCATCAGCTTCCCCCGGAAGTACGGTACATATTCCAGAACAGAGCGAATATTGGAAGCCATGCAAAGATGTGGAAAAGCTCAGAGGGTAGGTCGTGTATCATCCGGTTTGTAAACAGGCGATGAAGCACTGTCGGAAGTAGGTGGAGCCTTCGGACAAATATTGACGATACGATGCCGCCGCTTCGGAAACTCTATCTTTTTTTCTTGCACGGGACCATGTTCCACCGGCACGAAGTCTGCGCTGATAGATTCACCGGACGGTACATCGGTATCTACCGGTCCGACATCATGAAAAGATACGGTATCCGGTTCAGAAGTCATATCCATTGTAGAATGAATGGGTTCCGTGGGTAGCGTCGGAGGCGCATCTACGTTAGCGTGCTCCTGCTCGTGAAGTCGCTGCATTTGCTCCCGTAAATTGGCCAGCAAGTCGAGTCCTTCACCGTCAATATGGAGACCATCCGTGAGGTCATCCGGCAAGGATGCCAAGAAATCCTCAAAGGCACTCAAGTTAGTAGTGGTACGGAACATTCGCGCTACTATCTCAAATTGGATATCCTGCATAAGAGTTTCAAAGAGTCCGTATGCATCGCGCTTGTATTCTACGAGTGGATCACGTTGCCCCTGAGCCCGTAGGCGTACTCCTTCACGCAGAGCGTCCATATCGTTAATGTGACGCTGCCACAACTTATCGATAGCCTGAAGCATGATACTCCGCTCCATGCGGTCGACGTAATCCGGACGCTCGCTACTTACCTTCTTCTCGTACATCTCCCGCACAAGGGCGCAAACCGCGTCCGCCGCTTCCGGGGCTGTTTTATTGATGAGCCAAGATGTATCGCCGCTTTTACCGATCGGGAAAGTTGAATTAACCCACTGAGAGAGACTGTCTACCTGCACCATGCCATCCGCTTCATCACTCACGTAATTTTCACATTTCAGAAGAACAGCCTCCTTCAGATTTTCGTAAAGCATGAGGCGTGGGTCCTCACAGAGTAAAGCTTCGTTGCGGAGTCCGTAGACGATAGTACGCTGCTGATTCATCACATCATCGTAATCCAGTATATGTTTGCGCCATATATAGTTACGCTGTTCTACACGCTTTTGTGCTCCTTCAATAACTTTATTCATGAGACGATTTTCCACCGCCTCACCCTCCTCCATACCGAAGCGTTCCATAATATGCGTCATACGTTCGCTACCACCGAAGTTACGCATGAGGTCATCTTCAAAAGACAGGAAGAATTGAGAAGCACCCGGGTCACCCTGACGCGAGCATCGCCCGCGTAGCTGGCGATCTATACGGCGGGATTCATACCTTTCCGTACCCAGTACAAAGAGACCGCCGAGTTCCGGCACTCCTTCCCCGAGTTTGATATCCGTGCCGCGTCCTGCCATATTGGTAGACACCGTAACAGCCCCGCGTTGACCCGCCTGCGCGATGATTTCCGCTTCACGTTGGTGGTTTTTTGCGTTCAGTACCTCGTGCGGAATGTGTTTCCCTCGTAGCATGCCGGAAAGGGTTTCGGAAGCTTCTACACTGGCGGTTCCTATCAGAACAGGTTGACCTTTCTTGTGCAGTTCCTCGATTTTGGCAACAACCGCATTGAACTTTTCACGACGACTCTTGAAAATGAGATCGTTGAAATCTTCACGAATGCAGGGCTTATTTGTCGGGATGGGAAGCACATCCAATCGGTAAATATCGTGGAATTCGGCTGCCTCGGTCTCAGCGGTTCCGGTCATTCCGGCAAGCCGCGCGTAGAGACGAAAATAATTTTGGATGGTAATGGTGGCGTAGGTCATATTTTCCTCTTCCACAGTTACCCCTTCTTTTGCTTCCACAGCTTGGTGTAAACCTTCACTCCACCGGCGTCCCGGCATTTCGCGTCCGGTATTTTGGTCGATGATGATGATTTTGCCATCCCGTACAATGTATTCTTTATCCCTCTCGTAAATGGTGTATGCCTTAAGGAGTTGGCTTGTCGTGTGCAGGCGAATACCGGTTTCTTCTAATTTTTTAGAAAGTTCCTGTTTACGTAGTTCTTTTTCACGTTCGCTGAGCCGCGCATCTTCATCAATATTGACAAATTCCGTACCGATATCCGGCAATACGAAATCTTCCGGGTGACCCGGGCTGATAAGCTGACGCCCTTTATCCATGAGGTCGGCATCGTGAGTCTTCTCATCTACGCAGAAGTAGAGCTCTTCCTTAAGTTTGTATTGCTCGAGTTTACGCGGGTCTTGCAAAAGGAATAACTCATATTTTTCCACCATACGACGGAATTCGGGGTTTTGCTGGCTTTGCATGAAGTCGGGATTGCGCGGCATACCGAGTTTTACCTTATAAAGGCACCGACCAGCGGCATCCGTATCTCCCTCCTCCGCGTATTTCATAGCATCCTTCATCAATTGATCGCAGAGCTTTACCTGCGCTTGCACCACTTTTTCGATGGTCGGTTTCAGCGCGTCGTACTGCTGCTCAGTTTCAACCACTGCCGGACCGGAGATGATGAGCGGAGTGCGCGCTTCGTCGATGAGGATAGAGTCGACCTCATCGATAATAGCAAAGTAGTGACCGCGCTGGACCTGAGCTTCGCGTGTGGTAGCCATGCCGTTATCGCGTAGGTAGTCGAAACCGAATTCAGCGTTGGTACCGTAGGTGATGTCGTGCGCGTACTGCTCACGACGCAATTCGTTGGGCATCATGCTCTGAATACAACCTACCGTGAGTCCGAGATGCGTGAAGAGTGCCCCCATCCACATGGAGTCGCGCCGCGCTAAATAGTCATTAACCGTTACGACATGAACACCGAGACCGGTTAAAGCATTGAGGTATACCGGTAAGGTCGCAACCAACGTTTTCCCTTCACCGGTCGCCATTTCGGCAATAAACCCGCGATGCAGGGCGACACCTCCTATAAGCTGTACATCGAAATGCACCATATTCCATTCGGTCGGGGTACCGCACACATCTATAATCTCCCCGCAGAGTTGACGTGCACCGAGTTTTACGATTGCATAGGCTTCCGGTAAAATCGCGTCCAGATATTTGGCGCGTAGTTTATCGAATTTGGGTTCAACCTCCGAAAATGCCTTCTTCCCGGCTTCGATACTTTCCGGAGTCGACCGGACATCGGGTAATTCCGGGAATAAATCTTTCAGTGCCCGAAGCCGCGTGTTCAGCCGCTCGGCATACTCCGCCAATGTTTCTTCATCCGCCGCCATGATGATCCCCTTCGGCGGCATGTCCAGCGGTTTGAAACGATGCAGGTACTTTTGCCATTCACGAGTTTTAGCACGTAAAAAATCCGCATCTTTTCCCTCCCATGCCTTCTCTTGGTCTAGGATACGTTTTACAACCGGTCTTAATTTTCGAACCTCACGTTGATTCTTTGAGCCTACAATCTTGTTGAGTATCCACTTAATCATTTCTTTCTACGTTTTTCTCTGTCTTCTATTCGCCTTGCGCTTACCGCACCCACCACATTCTACACGATCTTTCATTTTTTGCAAGTCTGAAACTAAACCACATCCCTCACGATGACATCGCGCTCTACTGCGCCAACATCTGCCCTCCTCCAAAAAAGACTGCCTAACGTTGAGAGGAGGTTCAAAAGGCGGAGGTGGTTAGGTAACGAGAAACGGAGTCAACTTTTTTCTACAGAGATGGTACCGAAAGAGTCGGCACGCCCGGATTGATCG
>CAZJIH010000106.1:0-6715 GCA_964545935.1 uncultured Akkermansia sp.
GGATGACCCGACGTCTACACCGAATTTACAATTTTTGCGTACCCGCTTTCCTAAAATTCAAATTATCCCGGTCTCTGCCATCGAAAAAACCGGTATTGATGCCCTGAAAAACACCCTTGCAAAGTGGAAGTTTATATGCTAGAATTACTGCCGTGAAGGTTATTGTAATGACAGGTGGCATTGCCAGTGGGAAAAGTACTGTCGTGCGAATGCTACAGGATGAGTGCGGACAGGGAATGACGGTATTTGATTGCGACCGAGCTGTAGCTGCTTTGTACGAGGATAAGGCTGTGGTGCAGGAAATAAAGGATGCCTTCGGGGACGGAGCCGTGGAGTCCGAAGGAGGAATAAAGCGGAAGTTCCTGCGAAATTTGTTGATAGCCAATCCGAAAAAAAAGAAGAAATTAGAACAAATTATACATCCGAAGGTATCGCAGATGTGCACGGATGCCCTAAATGAAGCTCAACAATGTGGTTGTGTGCATACCTTCATTGCGGATGTCCCGCTCTATTTTGAAAGCATGTTCTCAGAGTGGTTAAGGGCTGATGTGGTATGCACTGTAGCGGTATCTCGCGAGAGACAACTGGAAAGACTGAAACGGCGTAATGAGTTGACACCGGAAGAATCGCAGGCTCTCATAGATGCGCAGGCTCCGACAGAAGAAAAGATGGATAAAGCTAACTGTGTCATCTGGAATGAGTGCCACCGCGATATCCTCCGAAAACAGGTGCACCTTTTTTACCGACACTACCTAGAAAAAGATATCAGTGTCTTTAATGCTTCACGTGCACAATTTAGTATCAATGATTTTCAAAATCTTACCTTTACTGAGTTGCAAGCTAAAGTGAAGGAACTTTGCGTACGTCGGTTTCCGGGTGATTTGACGCGTCGGCAATTGATCTCCGGTCTCGTGCGTGCCCTTTCCGTAAGTGGCAGCCGCGTCTTTGCTACCGGTATCATCAGTCGTGGTAGACTTGCCCGTCAATATGCTCTGCGGTACGCCGAACACAGTTTCCGTCCGGGTGCGGATGATGTCCTTATTTCTCAAGAGCTCATGGACCGTTACGCCCTGCGTTTGGGCAATAAGGTCAAGGTACAGGTGCGGGGACAACAGAGGTGGGAGCATCCTATTCTTGCCACGGATGTGCTCGAAATTGAAGGTACTCCGACAGCTGAATACGTTCAACCTACTGATTTTGAACGTCTTACACCAATTATCCCGCAAGATCGTTTACTCTTGGAAAATAAGTCTATCGATTCGCCAGCTATGCGCTTGCTGGATTTGGTAGCGCCCTTAGGTAAGGGGCAACGCGCCTTGGTGGTTGCTCCCCCGCGTGGTGGTAAGACTATTCTTCTGAAAACTATTGCTCAGTCTATCCGCGCTAATTACCCGGAAGCTGAGTTGTTGGTACTCCTGCTGGATGAGCGTCCGGAAGAAGTAACTGATTTTGAAGAAACTGTGGATGTGCCGGTCTTCGCTTCAACCTTCGATGAATGCTCTCTCCGCCATGAACAACTCAGCGATATCGTCCTAGAGCGCGCACGCCGTTTAGTCGAACAAAAAAAAGATGTTGTTATTCTTTTAGATTCTTTAACTCGTTTAGCACGCGGTTACAATGCCAATATAGCCGGTGGTCGTACGATGTCTGGCGGGCTTGATTCTCATGCCCTTGAAAAACCTCGTAAATTTTTTGGCGCAGCTCGCAATATTGAAGAAGGTGGTAGTTTTACCATCATTGCCACGTGTTTAGTGGATACCGAATCTCGCATGGACCAAATCATTTTCGAAGAATTTAAGGGAACCGGCAACATGGAAGTCAGACTCGACCGTGAACTGGCGGAACGCCGTGTCTACCCGGCTATCTCTTTGCCCCAAAGTGGTACCCGCAACGATGACCGCCTTTACCACCCGGATGAATTCTCCCGCATCCTGCAACTCCGGCGGCAATTAGCTACACTCCCGGGTTGGGAAGCACTCGAAGTTTTACTCGCTAATATCAAAAAAACTCAGAATAATGCGGAACTCCTCCTACGCGGTCTCAGCAGATGAGTACATCCCTCCGCGTTTTCCCCTCCACAGAGGCATCGCCCACCCTTAACCCTTTAATTTTGTTGAAACAGTTGTAAATCAGCGCTTTTTTTTCAAAACCTATGGTACCTTTACCCTTATGAAATACACCGACAAGTTGAGTGCGCGTATACGGGCTACACGCTCGGCGTTGTGCGTGGGGCTTGATCCGCGTCCGGTGACCGACAACCTAGACGAGTTAGCAGCATGGTTGCGTCGCGTTGTGGAAGAAACGGCACCATTCGCGGCAGCCTTCAAACCTAACATCGCGTACTTCGAAGCTATGGGTGCGGCAGGTATCCGACTGCTCACCGAATTGTTGCCGGATATACCTAAGGATATACCAGTTATTTTAGATGTCAAACGCGGAGATATAGGTGAAACTCAAAAATACTACGCGAAAGCATATTTTGAAAGGATGCAGGTAGATGCCGTTACTCTCAATCCTTTCATGGGGTACGATATCCTTGCGCCCTTCCTGAATACACCCGGCAAAGGACTCTACCTCCTGACAGTTACATCCAACGGCGGAGCAGCAGATATCGAACGGCAAAAACTCTCAGACGGACGCAAGGTTTACCAATTGGTGGGTGACATGGTAGAGCGTGCACGCAGGGAGGGCGCTGTGAGCGAAGTCGGTCTGGTTGTCGGACTGACCAATGCGGATGAGCGTTTATTTACCGAATTACCGGATGCGCCGTTGCTGATACCGGGACTCGGTGCCCAAGGTGGGGAATTGGATGCGCTGCGTACGTGCGAACGGAAATCTCCTGTTCTTGTAAATGTTTCACGCGGTATACTTTATAAAAATCCGGAAAAGAGTTACGCGGAGAAAGCCGCTCTGTACGCAGAGCAAATTCGCCGAGCTCTTTCTCTGTAACCCACCACCCGCACGAAACAATGCTTAGCCGCACCGCATGATGTGTCTGCGCATGATGTAAGGCGTGCGGCTCGCGTCGGTGCGGGAACTCTCAGTGTATGCGGACGCCTTAGTCTACCCGGGAAAAACGACCTAACTCCACAGAATACGCAGACCGAGGCTGACGGTGCCTCGGTGGTTGACTTCGTGCTCATCCGCCACGTCTGACTGCGTCATAATCCCGGCGTAGGACTGTTATCTTTTTGCGGTGGCTGTGCGAATATCGGTTTGCTTTCCGGCATTACCTGTGATATGATAGCCTCATGGAAGAAAATAACAAGAACGTGGAAGATGAACTTTTGAGTAAGGCATCGGCTGAAGCATTGAGAGAGTTTATTAAGGAGCAAGCCGTGAACGATGTACAACTTCAGAGAAAGTTGAACAAGTGGTTGTATAGGAACTATGGGAAGGAAGTAATGTCTCCGGAAATCTTAATTGCAAGGGTACGTAGTCTATTTTGCGACGAGATTAGGAAGGACGAGCAGTATCCGTGGTTTGAAATAATCGACTACGATTGGTACTATGTTGTAACGGAAATGAAGGATATACTCAATGATTTACGCGAGTTAATAAATCGGGGCGGTACATCCGCAGGTGTAGAACCTATCTTTGAATTTTTCCGTATATTGCAGAAAATATGGCGTGATGAAGGGGATGATCTAGACGGTAATGAGGACAGTGAGGCTTGGTTACTCGAAGAAGCATGCGAAAATTGTGTCTCGATGCTCTGCGAATGGGCTCAAACTCCCGGTGTAACCGACGCAGACAGGTATCGCATGCTCGACGAATATCGTGCGATATGCCAAGCATGTCCCTCCGATGAAGCGTGGATGTACATCCTGAAGAATTGCTACATTGACATCAAAGTTGCGGTTCTACCACCGGAAGAAGCATACAAGGAAATACAAGATTTGTACACGTCGGGGAATCGAGATCAACAAATTGTCGCACATAAAATTAAATTGTGCAAACAACTCGGGCGCCCGGAGGAAGCGGAGAAAACTATATGGGAAAATGTGCGATATTTAGAGTTGGTGCAAAATGAATTACACAGACTTTGTGAACTCGGACGTTTGAACGATGCCCTGAAACTTGCCGAGGAAAGCATCCGCGTAAACGGTGGAAATAAAACAACTTTACACGATAAACTTGATATCGTACAACAGCTGAAGTATACTCCGGCAATTATTGATACTCTTTTTCGCATTGCTGTTCTCGGCAACTCCGACCTGCAGGACTACCATAATCTCAAAGCCCTCGTTCCGGTAAATGAATGGCATTCATTTTACACGCGTATTGTCGATCAACTTCGTCGCCGTGATCAGTTCGAATATTTGGCGGCTGTTTACAAGGAGGAGAATGAACTTGACGCCCTCTATAAACTTATCAAAAGCGCCGCCTTCGATCAATTGTCATTGATCCGGAAATATTTGCCTATTTTGCCTGCAAAATATCATGCCGAACTTGTCAAAATAGGAATAAATATCTTCCAAGATGAAACAAAGTCAACTGCCCCGCGCGAGCAATACAGGGAATTCGCAAATCGACTCAAGAGTTTTTCTAAACTCCCCGGAGCATTTCAACCGGTAGAAGATTTTCTCCTATTCCTCCGTACTACCTACAAACGGCGCTCCGCCATGATGGAGGAACTTAATAAGGTATTCCCCACATATTGATCACACCTGAACCGATAAAATTTTCGAAAATCGCCGCAATACTATTTTCCATGCGTGTTACAGACGCTCTGCGTACCAAGTGGGCTTCGGCATCCTAGGTGCATGGATTTGGTTCCCACGCATCACTTCGACTTTGCTTCCACCCGCCGTACCCACGCAACTCCGTTGTGTCTAACTGTTTGACTTCGTCCTTCGTACTTGCTCTCCCGCACGTCTCCGTAGAGTCATCTCCCGCTACCAAGTCTTTAATTTTCGTGGGACAAATGTGCGAATTGATATACCGGGACATATTTTACGTTGACAAATCGTGTAATATCCCGTATACTGGCGGAGCAGTATGGACACGACCCGAATGCAGGCTGATCTCTCGGCGCTCGATACGGCTGCTTTACGCAGTCGCTTATCCGAGCTCGGGAGCTATCTTTGACCTCGCTCACATGGAAGAGCAGGTAAATCATTTAGAACAACGCATGAGTGCGCCGGACTTCTGGAACGACCAAGAAGCGGCTCGCGCTCTCATGGCGTCGATCAATCCGCTTAAGCACCGCTTGGAACAATACCGCGCTTTGGAAGCGGAATTAGAGGATGTAGAAGCAGCGGTTGAGCTGGGAAAAGAAGAACCGGAATTAGCAGCGGAAGCTCTGAAAGAGTACGAGGTATGGGTGAAAAAACTGGAAGAATTTGAGTTATTGACACTCTTGAACGGACCTCACGATGCGGCGGGTTGCTATATCACGATCCACTCTGGAGCCGGCGGCACAGAAGCGTGTGACTGGGCTAGTATGTTGCTGCGTATGTATTTACGGTACTGTGAGCGGCACAATTTCACCGCAGAAATCATGGAAAGTACGGATGGCGACGAAGCGGGTCTGCGTTCAGTAACCGTGAAAATCGGCGGAGAATATGCGTACGGCTACCTGAAGAACGAACGTGGTATACATCGTCTCGTACGAATGAGTCCGTTTGACGCAGCCGGAAAACGCCATACTTCCTTTTGTTCATTGGATGCTACACCGGATATTTCTGATGACGTAGACATAGAGGTGAAGGACGTAGACGTGAAGATGGACACCTACCGCTCCGGCGGCAAAGGCGGTCAAAATGTAAACAAGGTTGAAACAGCAGTGAGACTTACGCACCTGCCGACCGGTATCATCGTAGCCTGCCAGACCCAACGTTCTCAATTACGCAATCGTGAAGAAGCTATGCGAATGCTTAAGGCGCGGCTCATTCAATTGGAAGAAGACCGAAAACGTGCTGAAGCCGACCGTCAGTATTCTGAAAAAGGCGATATCGCTTGGGGAAACCAAATCCGTTCATACGTCTTTCAACCTTACCAGATGATAAAAGATTTACGCACAGGTGTGGAAAGTGGCAATATACAAGATGTAATGGACGGTAATTTAGACGCTTACATCGAAGCGATGTTGCGCCGCAACGCGAATTCCTAAATTCCTCGGTACTATGCTCGAGTTTGATGTGCTGTCTCTCTTCCCGGAAATGGTGACCGCTCCGCTTTCGCAGAGTATCGTAGGACGCGCCGCTGTCAGTGGACTTATCTCCGTCCGTTCTCACAATATTCGCGACTGGACGCACGACAAGCATCACCGCACGGATGACTACCTGTGCGGAGGCGGACAAGGGATGCTCATGATGTGCGAACCTATTTTTGAAGCCATCGAACAATTGCGTCGGGAACACACGAGGGTACTCTTCATGACTCCGCAGGGGCGCGTGCTCACTCAGCAGATAGTACGGGAACTGGCGGCACCGGGCATGCCTGCGGACTCCGCTGTCCACTACATCATTCTCTGCGGGCATTACGAGGGAGTAGACCAACGTGTGGTAGACCGACTGGTGGACGACGAAATATCCATCGGTGATTACATTCTGACTAACGGTGCTATAGCTGCCGTGGTGCTGATCGATGCTATCTCTCGTCTTATCCCCGGGGCTCTCGGTGATGAACGTAGCAGCGAGGATGAATCCTTCACCGCGGGTCTGCTCGAAGCTCCCGCGTACACCAAACCCAATGACTTCCGCGGTATCAA
>CAZJIH010000107.1:0-6649 GCA_964545935.1 uncultured Akkermansia sp.
TCAACTTTTTTCTACAGAGATGGTACCGAAAGAGTCGGCACGCCCGGATTGATCGGAATCCTCGGATTGGTCAAATTGAATAAGGAGACGCGGGTGACGAGGTTCTTTATTGAGTTTAAGGGAATACACGTTATCCTTGGAAGGTTTACCGGCACGACCGATGTGACGATCTTCCGCGAGAAGTTCCTGATCATCGAAGAGCGAGACTGCGATGATGTTAGCAGCGTGACGCCCCCGGGTAAAGTTGAAGGTTACCGTATAAATACCCGGAGACAAGAAAGGTAACGGACCTTCCACCTCGATGGGCTCCCCCTTAGCGGTGGTACCGCAGAGGACATCCGGCGACCAACCATCCGCTAGGTTAAACCCGAGCCCCCAGTCACGAGCAACAATTTTTGCGGATTTGCCTAGGTAATTATCCGGGATGAGATTCGCCATCGCCGAAGCGTATTCGCGGATTTTAGGAGCGGCTCGGACACCCATATTGCGGCGAAGCACACCGATAGCGACGGCATAGAGAGCCTGGCGTTGCTCGTCCGAATAAGTGGTTTCGCGCAAATAGGCTTCAGCTTGGGCGAGTGCCGCTTCCCATCCTTTGCCGGGGTCTTTACTCTTTTCAATACCCGAAATTTCGTAAGCCAGATCAATGGGAGCGATGAGTCTACGGGCGTATCCCGTTTGATTTTTAGGGTCAAGTTGTTTGATTTGGGCAATTATCTTACCGATTTTATCCGGTGGATTGAGATCCGGAATGCACGAGGCTTCGCCGAGTAAACGAGCTTTTTCAACTCCCTGAGCCTTAGCAGCCTTCGCGAGAAGCTCTTCTTGCCGGTGCATAGCCTGTAAGTATTTTTTTAGTAATCCGGCAACTTTTTTAGGGGCAGCGGCGTGCATAAACGACCCGGTAATCGTGGCGTAGTGACGCCCGGACTTGGTAAGCAGCAGCAAAGCGGGGTAATCCGGTGCATCCGGCACACTCAACTTACCGAAGCGAGTTTTATCCGCTGCCTTACGCGCATCTGTAAGAACGTTAGGAACAGGCACTTCCATAAAAACCGCATCCCCCGCAGCCTGTTTCACAACATCAGAATTCATCAATTTCTGACAGACCGCCTTACTGAAGGAATCCCAATCTTCCGCGAAAGCAAAGAGGACATACCCGTCATCCTTCAGAAGGGGCTGAGCGGCATCGAAAGTAGACGCCTTAGAAGGTGCCGCGCCGCACGGAATACACAACAAAGCAAGTAAAAGAGATAAAAAAAGGATTTTCATAATCGGAGGAAAGGAATTAGGCAGCCGGTTTACCGTACACGAAAATACCTGTTAAGTGAAAGAACTCCGGCCCACCCGGACGAAGGATACGGACGAATTTGGCGAGGGGTCGGGAAGCAGTTAAATCCACACGCTGTACACGTTGAGTGCATTGACCGAGCTGTGCCGCATCATGCCAATCATTATCCTTCCCGGATTCCGAAATTTGCACCTTCATATTATGGAGTCTCCACCAATTACCCTCTGTCGCCACGAGGACTACCCCGGTAAGATTTGCTTGTTTAGGAAGGGTAACCACCACCCACGCATCCTTATCCTTGCCCGTATGGAAAGCACCGCCCACACCGGGTTCCAGCACCCCTCGGTGAGCACAGGGATGATCAAAATTAGAAGTGGAAGAAGCACGAATCATACCGCCCCGCGAGACAAGTTGCTCCGGGAAGGGCGCGAAGGAGGGTAGTTTTGAAGCCGGCGATTTATATTTTTCCGGTAAAGAAGTAGCTAAAGAAATGAAACTATTGAGGTCTCCGGCAGCTTCCGCCGCTAAAATAACCGGCGAAAAAAGTTTTTCACGGTCTTCATCCGAGTGCACTCCGCCACCGCCGCTCAAGGCACTAGTCATCGCTTCCAAAAAAGCGGTCTTCCTAGCGTCCGGTAACTTCTTGCACAAGTCCGTTCCCCAAGATAGCATAACGGTAGAATAGGCGGGTTTCCCCGAAACCGCGGCAAGCGATGTACGGAGGAAGGACGAAGCGGCGTCATCCTTTGCCGGGTCAATCCCCAGCAAGTGCAGCTGCGCGGAAAGGAATTCCTCTACCCGCCACCGTCCTTGGAAAGCTTTATCCCACTCGGGGTCCGGACACATCGTTTGAACCTTATTCCAAAAATCTGAAACAATACGGTGCAGCTCCGCTTTTTCTACCTTTTCTAATTTTTCGAGAGAAGGGTAGACCAGTTGACGAAAGATGGTAGCGGTCATTTCCGGGAATTCTTCCGCGAGGAGAGAATTGAGCAAATCGCAGAGTTTGATCCACGAGGAAACACTTTGGGGAGCGGTAGAACGAAGAAAGTCAGCGTAATCCCGCCAAGCATAGTAATTAGCCGGTTGCGATTTTATAGCTCCGAGATAAAACTTTTTTGCTTTTTTGGGGTTACTCGGAGCGTACATATTAGCGAGCTTAAGTTGAGCTCGCGAAAGCTCAGTTTTACGCTTTTCAGACGGAGAAAAAAGCTTATCCGCCATGTGCAAAGAACCGAAGCAATGCACATCCGCGAAGACCTGCCAGTGCAAACCACGCTGCCAACTCAGTGAATATCCGGGTGTCCATTTGCCGTCTACCAACACAATGTACGAACAGTGGGCAGGTTCGCCGGCAGTTAAAGCCGGTACGCCGTTAGCTATTGCCACCGTAGCACCGTAGTGAGAGAGACCACCGCAGACACCCCCCACCGTGCGGGTAATACCGTTAAAGTTATCGCGGAAGGAATCCTCCCCGTAGAAGGGCGCGTGATAAAACGGTCCATGGATAGAATCGCCGTAGATATTGGTAAGGCGGTACGGCGCTTGCCAACAGGCTCCCGTATAACGATAAGCCGGTAGATGTACGTTGTTTTGACCGTACTCTAAGCTATCCACAGACCCGGCTTTATCATTGCCACCCGCTCCGTCCAAAATCCCTTTCCCTTTCAATCCGCATACATTTCGTAATTGCCAAAAAGGTAATTTATTGAAGCATTTGTTCAGTTTACCGACCTTCCATGCTCGAGTCAGGACACGTGCGCGATTCACTGCGTCATCCTGCGAAAGTCCCTGACGCGCAAATTCAATTGCCGCGGCTGTGGCAATATCTCGTTCTGTTTTGTTATACGGCACGTCCGGGTTCTCGGCGACTATTTTATCGAGGATGGCGAGAGCTTCCGCCGTATGCGTATATTCACCCGTCGAAGAAAATTGCTCAGCCCAGTCGAGGTTACTACCGACAAGTTCCGCGATAGGCGGCAGGGAAGCCCGCTCGGTAGTCGGCAATTCCTGCAAGGTGTGCTTAGCGGCAAGTTCTTTTTCAATGACCGCAATGCGCTGCGAAAGTTTTTGCATCGCCTCTGCGTGCTTGGCAGACGGTTGTATACCGGCTCGTGACACATTCTCCTGTAGCTCCGAGAGTTGCTTGCGAAGTTTATCGAGATTCTGCTTGCGCTGCTCGGCGATTTTGGTACGTTGCTCAGCCCCGGCTCGTTCCATCGTGAGCATGGCGGCATCTTCCAGAAGCAGACGATTTTCCGGTTCCTGCAAAAAACGAGTAACATGTTTCGGGTCTGTTCCCCGCAAACGTCGGTCAATCATGTCGATGATTTTTTTAGTAGAGGCATCCGGTTCGTGCCACTCCGCAGCAGTAAGAATGGTTTCGATATAACTGCCCGGAACAGAACGGGGAAGCCTCAACGCATCACATAGTCCCGACGGCAGATGAGCACGCGCTACCTTCGGAAAAATGTAGCAGCACGCCACACATACCACGCATACCAACAAAAATATTATAAGAATTTTTTTCATTGAGCCAAGCGTAAAGTGAAAATTACGACTCCGAGAAGGGATCGTATGTATTGTTACTTCGCAACGAAGGCGGCGTATCTATGTCATCTACAGGCGTTGTTCCGTCAATGAGCGGGTCTGTGAAAGCAGCGGACGTACCTCTGCGGTAGGGGAGAGTAGCTGAAGTTGCTCCCCGGGTCGAGTGCACCTGAGCCCCCGCTCCCGGCCGAACTTCATCGCGCGCACCTTGCCCGCCGTATGCCGGTGTCGCCGGGTCCTGAAAGAGATTCAGTTGGCGTTTCTTTGACGATGGCTCAGTCCGAGGTACCTGCCGGGTATCGTCAGAAGCCGCATCTGTCTCCCCTACCCCCTCTTCCGAGTTCTCCGACGAAGCATCGCCTGCATCTGCCGGAGCTGCAGCATCATCCGCGGAAGAGTGCTCCGAATCCGAGGATTCCGTAACATCCCCGGAATCGTGCGATACCTCTTCTTCGGGTGCATCGCCGCTCGGGGAAAGTTCTTCCGCTTCATCTTCGGGAAGTTGCGGCTGCTGAGGTGTCGGTTCCGTGGGGGCAGGTTGTTCGCGGGAAGACTCAGAGGGGCGTTCCGGCACGGGAGCAGCTGCGCAAGCTGCCTTAAACTCCTCCGCGTCGATAGAAGCAATGAGGGTAACCCGTACTTCTTCCCCTAGACTCGCTTTCACAGCCGTACCGAAAAATATCCGCACATCATCCGAACCGAACGAACGCTGCACCGTCTCCATGGCTTTCCGTACCTCACTGATGGAGAGCTTATCATTACCGGCTATATGAACAATAGCTGTACGCGCGAAACGCAGTGCCCCGTGATAACACATGAGCGGAGATTCCACAGCCGCGGTGGCTGCCTGCTTCGCACGCTCCACACCATACCCGCTCCCGGATCCAAAAATGCAGCGCGAATCGCTGTTTTCGAGTGCGGCGGCAAGTTCATCGAGTCCTAGGTTAATGAGTCCCGGGGATGTAGCCATCATGGGTATAGCAGCGGTTGCCTTCGCCAGTAATCGATTGACTTCTTCAAAAACTTCACGCGCACCGCTCCGATCGCGAAAAAGTTCTTCCATGTAATCATTCTCAAAACATAACACGATATCCGCTAAACGAGAAACTTGTTCGAAAGCTTCCGTAGCTTGCTCCCTGCGACGTTTACCTTCAAAGCTAAAGGGCATCATGACCACACATACCAAAAACACTCCGGATTCTTTAACTATGCGTGCCAAAACAGGTCCAGCACCGGAGCCCGTTCCTCCTCCGAGTCCCACTACCATAACTACCAATTTGCAACCCTCAAGTGCTTGGCGAACTCGCTGCTCACTCTCTTGCATCGCCTGCTTACCGACATCCGGGTCACCTCCGGAGCCAAGTCCATGGCTTATCCCTTCCCCAAGCTGAATAAATTGTACATTGCCGCAGGATTGACTCAGTCGTTCATCGAGCGACATGATATAGAGTCGGATGTTATCTGCGCTGGAAGCATTGAAACATTTGAGAACATTAGCCCCTCCACCACCGACACCGATGATCGCTATACCACTCGCGGGGGGGGCTTCTTTACTGTACTGAAGCATATTTAGAATACGATTAGCGTCTGTGTGAAAAAAGTTTACTGAGCCATTCAATCCAGAAGGGTTTAGGTTCACGACTTCGTAAATCGTCCTCATGCACCTGTGCATAGCGGATGAGTCCGATAGCTGTGAAAAAACGTGGGTCATTAGAATAACCGGACTCTCCCTTCTCAATCGGTTGAGAGCACACATGCACATCTATGCGATACAATTGTCGTACTAAATCAGGTAATCCGCGCATCATACTCGTACCACCGGATAAATACACTTCTATACCCTTAGTACGAAATAACTCAGCAGGTATCTCTTTGTAGACACGCGCCAAAATGTCCCTGAGCCGTAGTTTGATAATTCGATGAAGTTCTCCGCGTCTTATGGAGGTATCATGCAGTCCGGTTTCTGTTCGATAATACGCATAAGTCTGGTCTTCTGTATCACCACACGCATTGCCTTCCCGACATTTAAGAACTTCAGCTGCATCCATAGTCATAGGTCGCTCGCTGAGCCTACAGATATCCGCATTGATTGTTTTGCCGCCTGCCGGAATGCAGCCACAGGCTATTACTTCATCATTTTTGTAACAAATGTAATCCGTTGTACCACCACCAATGTCTAAGACGAGAGCTCCACTCTCTCTCTGTGCACTCTTAAGCACCGTCTTTGCGGTCGCTAGGGGTGCAAAGACCATATAACGTACCTCTAACGGAACATCCATAACGCATTGCAGAGAATTCTGCAGCCGAGTCTTGATACCATGAATAACATGACAACTGACATCGATAGTTCGTCCACTCAAACCCTCCGGCAGAGGGGTCGGAGAACGCCCGTCAATCGAATATCCACTGCATTCGCGATTAATCACGTAACGGTCGGATGCCAAGTCTATCTCCTCCGCTTTTTCTCGAGCCATAGCAGCGCAATCCTCATCAATAATCGATTCATCCTCCGGTAAACGATATGAACCTATATTTGTCTCCCCACGAATATGATCGCCGGTCACACTTAAATAAACATTTACTATGTCTACATTCGATTCATCCTGTGCCTTTGCCAAAGCATCCCGCACACACTGACGCGCCAAACTCGGTCGTGTTATTTCCCCTTTCTCTACCCCAGCACTCGGTACTACACCTACACCGGAAATCCGCGCAGTCCCGTCCGGACGCCCCTCCGCAACAACCATACATGTCTTGGATGTGCCTATCTCGAGACCTACATATATTTGCGTTCGTGCCATTTTTTAT
>CAZJIH010000108.1:0-6622 GCA_964545935.1 uncultured Akkermansia sp.
TGATTGAGAATAGTGGCGCTGCCGTGGCGCAAGGATTTTTTACGCCGCAAAGCTGCGGAGCAACCATAACGTTACTCCACAGCTTAGCTACTTCGTACCTCGTTCTTTGTACTTCTTGAGTTTATCAGAATGCGAGTTTCGCGCCGAGCGTGGCGGTGACTTCGTGAGAATCTCCGCGCAGGATGCATTCACTGCTGCTGATGATGGCTGCATTCGGTGTGACCGGCACGGAGAGCGATGCTCCCACGCTGTAACCCCAGCGATTACGTTTCGCACTGCGGAGACTGTAGGGTTGATCCGGCGCACCGGCATAGCGCATGGTCACATCCGTTACCGTGTCTCCCACAGAGGTGATGACCGCACCTTGCACGCTGAACATGGCGGAAGGCGCAGAGCTCACAATCGGGAAGAGGAAGTTCGCTCGCAAACCGAGGGAAAGGTCGGTCGCCCATGCATCGTGGGAATCGACACTGAGCGATTGGTTGCCGCCTTCTCGGAAGCTGTCGATGTGGTTGTAACTGCTCTCTACCGCGAAGAAAGTTTCGTAACTCTGTTTCTCCGTGGCACTTAAAATGACCGCAATTTCTTCCCCGAGGTTCACCGAATTACCCGAAACATCTTTCGCACTGGCAATCGTTCCATTCCCCAAAGCACGCCGCAGATTGAAATCGTGCTGTCCGATACCCACCGAGGTCGTGCTGCGCAGCCTCTTGTACTTAGTCACGAGGTACAAGTCCTCCCGGGTGATATCTTCGTGGTACCGAGGAGCTGAACCGGACGGTGAAATGTTGGCACGCCCGGCACTCAAGGCTACACCGAGTACGACTTGGTCGTCTTTGAAAGCCGTTTCCAGTCCCAGTGTACCGCCGATTTCCGTGCGGTGGTAGCCGCGTCCTTGAGCGTCTTGATCCAGTCGATTATTTTCCGCGTATCCGGTGATATAGGCACCCACACGATTTTTCGTCGAGATAGTTTGCCCACTGCCGATGGCACCTCGCAGACGCCGCAGGTGCGCCATGTTACCTTCCGTCTGACTCGAAATAGCCGTGGCAAGTTCAGCGCCGATGTGAGAGGTGCCGTCCAGTCGATCTATCACGAGAACAATTTCGCCATCGCGCACTTCGATGTGTGCTTTTCCGAGCATGTCGGGGTCACTCAGAGCCGAAAGTTTCAGTGCAGACGCTAAATCCGCGTCAAAGTTTCCCGAGACCAGAGTATAGGTTTTACCGTATACCAGACCCTCCCAAGCGCGCAGATCAAGTCGAGATGGGTCACCGCTTGCGGAAATACTTGTAGCTCCGGTCAAGTCGAACACGCCGCCGGTGAGAGCGAGTGTACCGCCACCGAAGGTGAAATCACCGGTGTAAGCACTGCCACCGGAGCCGATGGTGAGGGTATTCCCGCTCGCGAGTGTGAATCCACCTTCCCCGGTAATTTTTGACCCGGACGCAAAGGTGACAGTTCGTATACTTCCCGCATTCCTAAGCACGGACGTGCCGCTCAGTGTTACCGGCGCGGCGATGTTGTTGTGGTTTGCATCAAAGGTAGCACCGTTCACGAACACATTGCCTGTACCCAATGCATTTTCGTTGCCCACCTTCAATGTCCCCTCGTTCACGGTGATGTCACCGGTGTACTCACTGTTATCCGTCTGTATTTCCAACGTTCCCTTGCCGGTCTTGGTAAGCGGAGCCTTACCACGTATATGCCCGAGCGTTTTCTCATCGACATTAGTGAAGGTGGTGGTCTTGCCGTCTCCTACCTCTACCTCAATAGACCCGGGGGTCACATTCCCCTTTATCTTTACATCATCTGCATCGACAAATTTGACTCCATCGAGGTCGTAGAAGTTATGGTCAGTCACGCCTTCTTCCGTTTGCCATTCATTCCCGGGATCATTCGTCCAAACTCCGGTGCTTCCTTGCCAAGTCAGACTCTCTTTTTCACCGACTATTGTCAGCGTTAGACTCGTCGGTTGCAATTCCAGATTAAATTCCTGCCGAGTGTGCAATCCTTCTAAAGCCTTAATTGCTAAGGATTTTGCATCGCTGCCATCTCCTAAGCCCTTGTGATTAAGTAGCGTATGTTCACCGGATTCCCATGTCAGCACGCCGTCACCTATGTCGAGCAGAGTCTTATTTGCGGTGACTGTAAAGGTACCCACGCTCAGCGCGTCTAGATTAGATGGATCAAAAGTCAGCTCACCGCCGTCTGCCACTAACTCATTCACTGTCAAAGCTGCGTTTGTCGGCACATCTCGCATGTTCAACCTACCACCCTGCGCCACGCTCAATTTGCCCTGTACCGACGCTCCCTCGGCTGTCGCACTGAGTGATGAACCCGTGCCCAGCACTACGTCACCGGCGATAGTTCCGCCTGCCAAAGTCACCTTTAGGTCGATACCGCAGAGTGAACCTGTATATGTACCACCACTCTGTACTTCGAGCTGCTTGCTTGCTATACTGCCGGCGACATGTAAGTTACCACCACTTTGCACCGTTGTTTTACCTGTATAGGTATTTGCACCTAAAAGGATTACATCACCGCTTACAGATATACCGCCCTTGCCGCTCAACACATCTACCACCAAGCCACCCTTTAGTTCAGCATCTTGATCTAGGTTTAATTCTCCGTACAAAGCCCCCTCGTTTTCCAGTACCAACTTACCGGCATAGCTACCGCCGTTTTCGATGTTCACTGCTCCGGCTATATGCAGCTCATTTGCCAAGGCGTAGCCACCCATGTCGAGGGCACGTGCCACGGGAATGCCGCTATCTGTGGTGACATTAGTCACGGTCACCGTTCCGAATCCCAGTGCACCGGTGTTGCCTACCACGAGTTTGCCTCCTTTCAATTCCGTGCCTCCTGTATAGGCATTGTTCGTATAGATTTCGAGCGTTCCCGTTCCATCTTTGATGAGTTTCGTCTGCGAGCTCGGGATGTCTACGTCCGTAATTTGTCCGGTACCCGTAAACCGTACCGTCCCCACCGGGTTACTTACTAGGATACTCTTAGGACGCACCACCCCAGAGATATTTACATCCGCTGCGCTGAGAAAGACTACGCTGTCACCTGTGTAGAAATTTCTGTCTTTTACGGATCCGTTCCAGTGGCCATCGTCGTTTCCCGTGCTGTCTGCCCACGTTCCGTTGCCCTTGCCCCACGTCAGTGTCGTTGGTTGTCGGTCCTCCGGTAATGGTTCCGGGGATGGCTCGGGTGACGGTTCCGGCGATGGTTCCGGCTCCGGTGACTCTGCACTTGCAACATCATAAATAAGGGTGACAGTATTCCCATCCGTCACCAAATACACATCGCCGCTTCCTTCCCCTTCTCCGATGGACGTAGAGCTCGCTTTACCCGTAATTTTCGGCATACCCCCTTCGCGTTCCCACGTCCCCTCTGTTTTATCAAATTCCAACAACTTGTACTGCCCTGCATCGAGAGAACCTTCAGATTGGATGTCAAATATTGTTCCTTCACGACTCGTAAAGGTACCGGGACCGGGGTCATACTCGGAAAGGGTGGGGATGTGTAATTTCAATGTGACTATAGGGTCGGTGATATTCCTGCTGCTCACATTGAATGTCCAAGTCCCACCTGTTGATTCCAGAGTATGCGCGTCAATTGTGTTGACCCCACTGAAACTCGCGTTGGAGATAAATACTTCACCGTTACTAGAGGCGATTACATTAGCAGACCCCCTAGCAAAGCATAAGGGTTTTCGTGTGATGATGGTAGCATCTTTCATCACGAGTTTTCCTGATTTCCTTACCTTAATGCTGTATTGAGGTGCGTCTTCATCGACAAGCGGCGCATCATAGGCGTCTGCAGGGGCAAGCCACAAATCTTCTCTTGACACTCGCAGAGTTACTCCGTCTTCCAGTGCTAGTGTACCATCACACACTTGGACGTACCATGCTTCAGCACCTCGAGAATAACGTAAAGTCCATTCCATTGCGTCGGGATCTAATGTTGTATGGTCTTTTTCCAATACTGCATCGATGTCCTCCTGTGTATACTTTCCGGAGAAAGTGACTGTGCCGTTATAGCGATCCTTATCCTCTTTTGTAGGTTCCGGATTATCCTTATCACCGTTGATATAGATAGCACCATGTATTTCTGCGTAATCATAGCATTTGAATGTCTGATCTTTTTTGACTTTAACCACCAGACCGTACCTGTCGTAATTACCGATCCTCCTCCACTCATCTCTGGGATCAACACTCCAATAATCTTCCGGGACATAAAGAGACCACAATTCATAGCGGTAGCGTCTTTCCGATACTTCCTGATTATGCCGAGACTCCAGAGTTTGGCGATGAACATTACCGCGCAGCACTACACTGTCATTGCCTTCAAAAACAAAGTTGGCGCAATGGAGCGTTCCTGATGTGGCTACGTAGGTACCTGATGAAGTTTCAGCTCCGTCCACATAATTCCGAGTTATTTCAATATTTCCGCAATTACGAAAAATAAGGTCACCCCACATTCCCACTGTACATACTCCAATGCTCCACCCGGTCCATATATACGTCCTGCCCGTGACGTAGTTGTCACATATCGATACCTGCCCAACCGTATTAAAAATACAATCACCATGTACGCGAAATACCGTCGAATTATTCGAAGATGTACCTATTGATGTATTTCCTCGCAGCTCGAATGCTTCACTATCTCGAAAATTGATGTCACCGTCCTGAAACAAAAGTCCGGAACTGAGGTCATCATCTGTTTCTTCATAGTTGTTGTTCCGGATATGTACATCGTCCGTTATATCGTAAGACGCGCTTTCGCCGTACTTTTCCTTAAAAGCGTCAGTCACGCCGTTTTCAAGATTCTCAAATACAACTGCCCCGGAGAGGGTTGACAACGAAGCCACTGCGCAAGCTGCTAATAAGGCAGATCGAAGTGGAAGTGGTATGTGTAATTTCATAGTATGTGATAGTTATGATTGAACTCTGTTGCACCCCTTGTCGGCAGGAGTGCGCAGGGATTATTATACGTATTACAAATACGTGCGTCTTGATAGATAAACTATTGATATTAAATAGACAACAAAATGGCAATCTGATCGAATTTTGCGCGACAGGGAAGTGCACCTCTCCTCCTACATCCTTGTAAAAAAGGTAAAAAAATTTCAAAAAAGACTTGACGCACGTATTTGTAATACGTATGTCAAGTCTTTTCTGAATCTTTTTTCAAAGGGGTAATGAAGGCTAATGCTTGCCTGCTCGGACATAATAATGAGTGCATTGTGATTTTGTTGATTCTTTAATATCAGTCAATTAACCTGCGAGAGATACGTATTACAAATCCGTTATAATGGTTCTGGTTCACGGAGAGGGGATGTGCCGTGTGGAGTGTTGTGCACGGAGACTCGACGTGATGCACTACACCATGAGCAGAGAGAGAAATGGGACAATAAGGTCGGTGCGGTGGGAAAAGATACGGAAGCTGTTTATCAAGGTACTGACAGGTATCTTACTTTTTCCCGTACCCGAGTTGAGACGTAGTGTACGCGTTGGTTTGCACTACGGAGGGCTTATTACGGATACTTTTTGGCGTTATCCGTTTATACGAAAGAACAAGACGTACAAGTACTACTTATCGCTTGCTATTTGCATTCGAGATGAAGCGGCGTATATAGCCGAGTGGCTTGAATATCATCGGCTCCTAGGTGTGGAACATTTCTATATTTACGACAACGACAGCGCGGATCAGGTTGAGACCGTACTCGCACCTTACATACGGAGCGGTTTAGTTACGTGCATTCCTTACAGTGGAGAGGGTGTACAAACTCCCATGTACCGCGATGCTTTGCTTCGCTTCCGCCATGAAACACGCTGGATGGGGATTCTGGACTGCGATGAATTTATTTTCCCGTGCGGTCAATTATCTCTCTTGGCTTTTCTGCGAGGATGTGAAGGATATTCACAAATACTTCTTCACTGGCTGGAATACGGTAGTTCCGGGCACCGATACAGAGAACCGGGACTCGTTATCGAAAGATTCCGAAAACATGCTGCGTCCCCAAGTCCTCTCACGAAGGTTATTGTCAATCCGCGTGCTGTCACCTGTGCCGGTATCCACTTTTGCCGTGTTCTCGGTCTATGCACGAACGAAACGCGTCAGCCTATAGATTTGCTCGCGTACTCTCGGGCAGGTAGGAAAAGTGCCGACGTCATGCGAGTGAATCATTACGTTTTGAAATCACGTGAAGAATTTCTTCTCAAGCGGAAGCGCGGACTTGCTACACCTTCAGATAAAAGCAACGACGAGCATTACAGCGATACCTTTTTTCGTATACGCGATGCCAACGAAATCGAAGACCCACCTGAGCTCATGCGGGAAACGGCAGCAACTATCCACCGGCGTCTCTCCGAAAAATCGCAGCTGTCTCCGGGGAAAGGACGGACCGAAGTCGAGTGAAGACTCAGCGGGCGGGAAAACGTGTGGAAACAACGTAGGCGGTGCTTCCCGGCTTTGCTTCGTAACTAACTTACCCTCCCAAAACGCGCAACGGAGCGCGCTAACTTCTTAAATCGTCAATCAAAAATCTAAAATCACCCCCCCAAAAATGTTACCTGCCACACCCGCCACTACCTGCCGCCAAGCTGTGGCT
>CAZJIH010000109.1:0-6553 GCA_964545935.1 uncultured Akkermansia sp.
AATAAAATTTCGGTAAAAAATTTAGTATTGACATACAGGAAAATGGGTGTACACTTTTCCGCGTTTGATAGGAAGCTTGCTTCATAAATTTGAGAGAGGAGATATGGACACGGGAGAGAGACAGAGCATATTATTTACCATGAAGATGGTAGTGGATCGTGCGACGACATTGTTTGCGGAGCGAGCGGGGTGTAAAGTGACAGCGGTGCAGGGGAGGGTCTTGATGTACATGGAAACGCATCGGGATAAACCTGTGAGGCAGGTGGATATAGAGAGGTACATGGGCATAAGCCATGCTACGATGAAGGGGATATTGGACCGTTTGGAAGCGAAGGGGTATATACGGACAGCTTTTGACAGTCGGGACGGACGAGTGAAGAATGTATACCTCACGGAAGCGCCGGAAAAGGAGCGGGAGCGAGTGCGGACGTATTTACGCGAGCTCGAAGAGAGAATGACGGAGGGATTGAGTGAAGGGCAAAAGGAAGAGTTAAGGCTTTGTGTGATGAAAATGTACGAAAATATTTCAGTATAGACGGATGTTATGAAAACGGGTAAATTATTGATAGCAATGGTAGTTGCGGCGGCTGTAGGGTTGCTCAATTCCTGCAAAGAAAAGAGAGGCGGGCAGGCGATGGCTTCGGGGCAAATGCCGCCGCTTTCGGTAAGTGTAATGAACCTGCAGCAACGGGATGTCGATGTAGAAAGCACATGGTTCGGGCATTTACGGGGGGTAGAGGAAGCGAATATCAAACCCGAGGTAACCGGCAGATTACTTCGGCAGGTCTATTCGGATGGTTCGTTATGCAAAGAAGGTGAAGTACTTTTTGAAATTGATTCGGAGAGTTATCGTGCGGCACTGGCGCAGGCGGAGGCATCCGTAGCCGTAGCGCGGGCAAGCACGGAACAGGCACAGGCAGCGGATGATCAGGCTGCCAAGGACGTCGAACGTTACGAAAAACTTGTGGGGACCGGCTCCATTTCCGAAAAAAATTACACGGATGCGCTGCATGCGCGGCGGCGTTCGCAGGCTGCTTTGGCGGTAGCGACGGCGACGTGTCAACAGGCGGAAGCCCAGCTGGAAACGGCACGTATCAACCTCAAGCGTTGCATGATTCGGGCACCCTTTACCGGAGTCGCATCCGAAGCCAATGTATCGAAAGGGGAACTACTTACAGCCGGCGGCGCAACCCTTACAACTATGTCATCTATTGACCCCATACGAGTGGATTTTGTTGTACCCGGTAAACAAATACTTGCCGAATTACACGCGCCTGCTTATACACCGGAGGGTGAAACGGTATCACCGGTCAAAGAATTCCGAGTTATATCGGAAGACGGCACGATTTACGAACACACCGGACATGTGGTAGCGGTGGACAGCTCTGTAAACAGTGCCACAGGAACGGTCAATTTTGTAGGACACTTACCCAATCCGCAACTCAAACTCCGCAGTGGGTCCGCCGTACGTGTAAAAGCCAAGACCGGTGTTATAAAGGGTGCTTTCTTAGTACCCGGACGCGCCCTCGTTTCGTCCATGAACCACCGCTTTATCTATGTAGTCGGCAAAGACGGAACACCGTACGGTATTGATGTTCTGCCGGGTGAAGAGATTACTTTAGAGATGCCGAACGGCGACGGCAAAACCGTACCGATGCTTATGCAAATTGTTACCGGACGCGTTAAACCTTTGGTCGACAGTTTGCGGGATGTAGGATATACGGATCCGCGCGAGGTACAGGTTATTGTAGAGGGTGGGCAGATGGCAGCCATATACGCCCAAACCAACATGGGGTTGCGAGCGGCCGGAGCTAAGCAGGGTTTCGGTGTTGTCAATCCGCATCCGTTCATATACACGCAGCCGACCTCCACAACACCATCCGTTACAGCTAAACCATAACCATGAGTGCGTATTTTATTAAACACCCGGTGATAGCTACGGTGATAGCCGTAGTCACCACGCTGCTGGGCATAGTCTGTTACCTGAATCTGCCTATCTCTCAATACCCGGAAATTACTCCGCGTATTATCCAGTTGCAGACGATGTTTCCCGGCGCGGATGCCCAAGCCGTCGCAGATTCTGTCGGTACTCCCTTGGAACGTCAGGTAAACGGTGTTCAGCACATGGACTACATGACCTCCGTTTCATCCAACAACGGCGTATATAATCTCATGGTCGTGTTTGAACCGGAGTCCGATACGGACATGGACCAAATGCTCGTGAATATGCGCTATGGTCAGGCTCAATCGCAGATGCCCGAAGAGGTTATGGACTCCGGAATAACGATACGGCAGCAGCCGGGGTTACCTCTTATGCTTTACGGCTTAACCTCGCCGGACGGAAGTTACAATTCCGTAGATTTAGCGAACTATGCGCAGGTTAAGTTGGTGGATGAAATCAAACGCGTGGAAGGGGTCGGGGAAGTCACGGTATACGGAGCCGGTCGTTATGCTATCCGTATTTGGTTGGATACGGTTCAGATGAGCCACTTTAACATCTCACTCGATGAAGTACGAGCTGCTATTTCTAAGCAAAATATGACGAATCCCGGTGGTAAGATCGGAGCCGATCCCGTGCCCGACGGACAGGAAAAAACCATCACCGTGCGTACACGGGGACGTCTCTCCGAACCACGTGAATTCGAAGAAATTATCGTACGTCAACAAGCTGACCGTATCGTTTATCTGAAAGATATCGCAACTATTGAACTCGGTTCGGAAAATTATTCGGCGACCGGGCGACGCAACGGCGAAGAAGCCGCTTCCGTTGTTATTTTTCAGTCTCCCGGGTCTAATGCCATCGATACCGTCGATCGCGTAACAAAACTTTTAGAGGCGAAGACAGCTACGATGCCGCAGGGGGTTAAGGGGTCCGTCGCTCTGGATACAACTACTGCCGTACGATACTCGATCAAGGAGATACGTCAGACATTTTTAGAGGCAATTATATTAGTAGCTCTGGTAGTATACATATTTCTGCAGAATTGGCGGGCGACCCTAATACCGCTCATAGCCGTACCTGTATCCCTCATCTCTACATTCTGTATATTCCCTCTACTCGGCTTTACGCTTAACACGATCTCCCTGCTCGGCATGGTATTGGCTATCGGATTGGTGGTAGACGATGCGATTGTGGTTGTGGAAGCCGTACAACACCACATCGACAAAGGGGTTAAACCGCGTGTGGCAGCCTTTGCCGCTATGCAGGAGGTAAGCGGGCCGGTGTTGGCTATCGCGCTGGTGTTGGCAGCTGTATTTTTACCTTCGCTCATGTTGAAGGGAATCACCGGTACGCTCTTTAAGCAATTTGCCATCACGATAGCCATTTCTATGCTGATATCAGCTTTTAACGCGCTTACCTTATCCCCGGCACTCTGCGCACTTTTGCTTAAACCCGGTTCCGAAAATAAGAGTATATTTGCCCCGCTGCACCGTCTCTTTAACCGGTGTTACAACGGAACCGCCGACCTGTACACACGTATCTGCGGTGGCTTAGCCCGCAAACTTGTTATATCTATGCCCTTGTTGTTACTCTTTTGGGTAGCTGTTAAACCGGTAGCGGAACGCGTGCCGGGAGCTTTCCTGCCGGATGAAGACCAAGGATTTTTATTAGCTGCTTTGGTGATGAAACCTGAAACTTCACTCCAAGTAGCTATGGAGCAGAATAAAAAATTTGAAGCTGCTCTCAATGATAAAGCGGTGGTAAAAAATATTACATCGGTAGTCGGAATCAACATCCTGAATATGGTACAAACTCCCGGTGCCTGTATCGCTTTTTTGGAACTCAAAGATTGGAATGAACGCCCGGAAACCGCTCAACAAATCCAACAACGATTGACCGCGCGTGTGCATGCGGCAGGTCTCGACGGCACGGCTATGGTACTCGTCCCGCCCGCTATTCCGGGTGTGGGTACCGCAAACGGTGTAGCTTTGGTGCTGACCGACTTAGAAGGACAGGGTGTACCCTTCCTCTACGACCGCGTTAAAGAGTTTGAAAAAGTAGCTCGGTCACGTCCGGAAGTTGGGATGTGTATAGATATGATGATGGCCGATACACCTCAGAAATACCTAGACCTCGACCGAGAAAAATGCCGATACTACAAAGTTGACATTAATGCGGCGAATGGGGTACTCGCGGCGTATTACGGTTCATCATTTGTCAACTTTTTCAATGCTTTCGGGCAACAGTGGCAGGTTTATATCCAAGCACAGGGAGCAGACCGTACCAACCTCGACCAAATGGACGGCTTCTTCGTAACGAGTACGGACGGACAGCGGGTGCCGCTTTCGGTGCTGGTAAGTGTGAAAGATATAGCGGATACGGAGTTTGTGATGCATCACCAAGGATATAACGCGGCTAAAATCAACGTGATGCCCAAACCCGGTTACTCTACGCAGCAACTTATGGATGCCATGGAACAGGTGTATGCCCAAACGATGGACCCCTCTAAGGTCGGGTACGATTACCAAGATATGAGCTTCCAGGAAAACAAAGTACGCAATAGCACCGGGTTGGGAACTATCTTTGTTATGTCCGGTCTCTTCGCTTTCCTTATCTTGGTCGCCCTTTACGAAAAATGGCCATTGCCGATTTCCGTATTCATGACCGTGCCGATAGCTGTCCTAGGCGCATACGTCGGTCTGTGGTTATGGGGCTTAGAGCTTAATTTGTATGCTCAGGTCGGGCTTGTGATGCTCGTGGGGCTTGCCGCAAAAAATGCTATCCTGATTGTTGAATTTGCTAATTTAGAGATAGAACGCGGCAAATCACTCATGGATGCTACTTTAGCGGCGGCTCGTCTGCGTCTGCGACCTATTCTCATGACATCTTTGGCATTCATTTTGGGATGTATTCCGCTGGTGTTATCCGGAGGTTCCGGGGCACTGGCCCGTAATTCGATCGGGGTAGTGGTGGTTATAGGGATGACCGTTGCTACTTTAGTCGGTGTATTTTTAATTCCGTGTTCTTACGTATTTGTTATGCGGCTTTTCCGGTTAAAATTTAAGCTTAATGAACTTAAGGAGGACCCGGATGAAGCGGAGGCTCGGCAATACCTAGCTGCCCACAGTAATGACGAGAATTAGACAAATGACTTGCTTTTTTGAACTTTATAGGATATGATAACGACGTCTATGAGGAAATATACGACATCAGCTCTACTTGCGGTGACGGCACTTGCCGTAGCTTCGTGTACCTTCGGTCCGGTTTGGCATAAACCGGAACCGGAAGTTCCGGAAGCTTTCCGCGGTAATAGTTTCGGTAGTGGTAATATGGCAGATCTTCCGTGGCAATCGGTAATGCATGATGCCGGACTTAACGATCTGCTGTCCGATGTTTTTAACGCTAACCGCAGTCTCGCTGCGCTTCAACACAATGTCAACGCGGCTTGGCATTACGTAACCGTGGCACGTGCCCCGCTCTTTCCGTGGGTAGGTTACAGTGCGTCAACTTCCAAAGGGATGAACCAACAGGGTGGCGCGGCTATCGCTCAAACGGGAGGTGTCACCACTAACCCGGGCTCCGCGGCTTTGTCCGCTTCATGGGAACTTGACCTTTGGGGTAAAACGCGTAAAAGTGTCGAAAGTTCTACCGCTTCCGCTCAGGCTACACAGGAAGAACTCAACAATTTGCGTATCTCTTTGTTACGACAGGTAGCCTGCGGTTACCTTCAGTTGTTGATGCTGGATGAACAATTGCGCATAACGCGTGATTCGGTAGAGAGTTATCGTGAATCACTGAAGCTTTTCCAAGAAGAACTTGACGCGGGTGTGGCGGATAAACTTCGGATTGCTTCGGCTCAGGCCGCTCTCTCGGCGGCAGAAGCGGAGATACCTGCCTTGCAGATGCAGATCGCGGAACTCGAAAACACACTTAGTGTACTGGCAGGGCGTATGCCGGGGCATATCAACCGCAAGGGTAGCTCCCTCTCTGCTTTTGCTAACGCGAGTAAGGTCGCCGCAGGTATACCGGCAGATGTTTTAGCCCGCCGCCCGGATATCCGTGCCAAAGAACAGGAATTGCGTGCCGCAAATGCTGAGATCGGGGTGGCTATCGCCAATTATTTCCCGTCTATAAGTCTTACTACCACAGCCGGATACGCTTCCGCTGACCTTCGTCACGATATTATTTCCCACCGCTCCGGTTGGGGAATCGGTGCTTCCCTTACAGGACCGATTTTCCAAGGCGGTCAACTCCGCGCCACGACTCGTGCTAAGCGCGAAGCGTTCTTGGCTGCCAAAGCGAATTATGAGCAAACTGTGCTTAACGCAATGGCGGAAATTTCTACGACACTCGTTAATCGCGAAAAATTTGTAGAAGCAATAAATATGCAGGAACAAGCTATTCAGGCATACAGTGAAAGCGTGAAACTGTCTATGGCGCGTTACAAAGAAGGAGAAGCCGCTTACTACGAAGTGTTACAGGCTCAACTCCTCCTCTTCCCGGCACAAAAACAGCTCGCTTCATACCGCTACCAATACGCCGCTTGTATCCCGACACTCTACACTCAACTCGGAGGAGGATATTAACCGCAGACCTGCCCCAATGCCCTCC
>CAZJIH010000110.1:0-6427 GCA_964545935.1 uncultured Akkermansia sp.
AGGCGACCTAATTCGTCGACTTGCCAAGAACCTTGTGTGCCGCTAGGGAAGTAAACTTTTCCGGAGACCAAGGTACCGGGTAGTTGTAAATCATCAATTTCTACCCGTAAACCATCGGATTTAGGAAGTTGAGGTTCATCGAAAGGAGAAGCGGCATGGTCAGATGCGGCAGGTTGAGTATCTGAGGTTAATTCGATGCCATGGTCGAGAAGTAAGAAACGCACTTCCATATAAGTGAGGTGCAGGTTAAACTCTTGTTGCAACTTTTTCTGTATGCCGTTGAGGTCTGTGCCGGCGGCAGCCCACATCTTCACCGTATCCAATTGTTCCTCGCTCAGTTTCGTATTCATGCGGACATGATACCACATTTGCCACGCTTTGTCCACACCTGTTCCACGTATGACGAAAGAAAGTGAACAATTTCACATCTGTCCTAAGAAAAATCACTCCTGTTCCGATGGAATTTTGCTGCGATTAGCACCAATTTTTGTGGGATAGGAGAGAGAATGCGCCGGTGAGCTTGTCAAGTGAAGGAATCTGTGTATAATGGTGGGTATGAAGTCCTTTTTCGGAGTTCTGATATTTATGATTACCGCGCTGGGTATTATAGTTACTGTGGTGTATCATACATTTGTGAATGCAGAGTTACGATTTGAACCGCGGGATTCGCACGAAGAGTATATTAACACACAGCGCTCGTATAGACCGGCGCGTACACAAAATAAGCCACCCGCAGTACCACCTAAGCAAAACATACAACTACCGGATGACGACACAGCTGAGGAGGTGGAACCATGAAAACGACACAAGGACGTCCGGTGATCGGGTACACGCTCGGTGACCAAGCCGGTATAGGTCCGGAAATGATAGACCGAGCTTTGCGGGAACTATCGGATGTACCGGTGGATTTTGTATGCTTGGGGAAGCGCATTGCGTGTACACTGGGACAACCTACGCCCGAGACCGCGAAGGAAGCGTGGGAACATTTGGAAAACGCTGCTGCTGCGATGCGGAGCGGGGAAGTAGACGCTGTCGTGACGGCACCGGTCTGCAAACAATCTTTGCAAAAGCTCGGATTCCCCTTCCCCGGGCAAACAGAGTTTTTCGCGGACAGATTGGGGGTGAAGCACTTCGCCATGTGTCTCTCCGGGGGGCGCCTCACCGTGGTACTATGTACTACGCATATTGCACTGCGCGATGTACCGCGGGTGCTCAACACCGAACAAATTGTACACGTAGGTGAACTCCTTGTCGGGTACCTAAAAACTTCGGGGCAGGGCAGACCGCGTATAGCGGTAGCCGGATTGAATCCGCACAGTGGAGAAGCCGGAGCATTCGGCGATGAAGAAGAAAGGATTATAGCACCGGCCGTCGAAGAGCTTCGGCGAAGGAACCCAGAAGCGGAGATAGACGGACCCTGTGTACCGGATTGCGTGTATCGCGATGCCACGCAGGGAATGTACCACGGGGTGGTCGCCCCGTACCATGACCAGGCGCTCATCCCTCTGAAATTGCTGGATTTCGACAATGCCGTCAACATGACACTCGGATTACCGAGGTTGAGAGTTAGTCCGGACCATGGTACAGCTTTTTCCCTTGCCGGTTCGGGGAGAGCCAACCCCGCATCCACACTGCGAGCATTCCGAGCCGCGCTGAAGCACTGCTCACGCCGCGTTTTTACTTGAGATTCCGGAGTGTTCCTCCCCCACAGTGCGGGTTTCGCCGCCGCTTTGCATCGTAATTAACCTTGGAGTCCTAGACCACGGAAGCACTATTATGCTTCAATCGTATACCACTGATCGTAAATGTAGTGGGGAGGAGAGCAAAGGCAACGGTTTAGTGTCGTCGTAGGCATCTAGAATTTCAAATCGTCGTTTTTCGTTTGACGTTTCGAGTTTTAGGATATAGGATGGGTGCGTGTCAGATGTGTCCGAGTTACGACTTTGTGTACAGGCGGATGGCGCATTGAGTTTACAGCCGCGTGGAGTACAACCAAGGTTAGAGCGCGCTTTTTCGGTATCACCCGCGCGTGGTATGCTGGATTTGTTGCGTTACGGGGTGCCGGCGGGAACCGCTCCGGTCTTTGCGTGGTTGCGTGAGCGCGCACGCGATCGAATGATGCTTTACTTGCGGTTGTTACGGTGCGGAGAAGAACGACTTCCGGATATTCCGGGGACGGAGATGGCGCGTTTGCTTGAAAGTATGCCGCCGGTGGTGGGTGGGGAAATTAGTGTTCGCACGTTGGGCGAATGGATGAGCGGGTTACCTACAGCCCTCGCGGAATTGGCTCAGCGTGAATGCTGTTCGCCGGAGGAGTGGCTGAATCGTCTCGGGGAAGGTTGGCAGCAATTGGGGTTGCTCTGTTTTCACTTAGCGGAGAATGCGGGTGACCATGCGGAAAGCGCTCCTTTCGCTTTTTTGGCAACTTTCGTCCACAAAGTCGGGCAGGATGGTAAGGCGCGTCACTTACCGCTCGGTCATGCCGCACAGATGCTTGCCAATGATCGTGAAGCCTTGCTGGCTCTGTTGCGTCCTCTGCAGACAGCCGCTGCCCGTAGTGATTTTTTGCGCGAGCTCATCAATTCACGCGATGTGTACAAACCATGTGCTTGGACGGCTCGTCGTACTCTGCTTTACCTGCAAAGCATCCCGGCTCTCGAAGAAGCCGGCATCGAAACACGTATGGTTAATCTCTGGAAGGGTGAACCCCCGCGTGTGGAACTTCGAGTTACCGTCGATTCTGACGAGAACGGCGGCAAGCCCGGCGCGGCACCATCCGTCAATATTCATACTCTGCTGCATTTTTCACCGCAAATTGTACTGGGGGACCATCGCTTGACCGATGAGGAATGGCAAACACTGTTGGCAAGTGAAGACGGACTTGTGCGCTTTCGAGGGGAATGGGTAAAATTAGATAAAGAACGCTTGCAACGTCTTATGGATAATTGGACGCGTGCCGTTGGTCTGTCGCACGCCGGTATCCCCCTCATCTCCGGGCTGCGTTTCCTGATGGGGCAGCGTAGTAAAGCGACCCAACAAATGCCTTCGGTTGAGGATGGTGTGCATGTGGCAGCAGGTGCCGGTCTCGCATTAGCTCTCAGCAATCTGCATTTTTCAGCGGATATGCCGGTGTTGCCGCCGGATATGCAGACTACCCTGCGGGCATACCAGAAGGACGGCGTACGCTTCCTCGCAAATGTAACGCGTGCGGGATTCGGAGCTTGTTTGGCGGATGATATGGGTTTGGGAAAAACTCTGCAGGTTATCGCATGGCTTTCACATTTGGCACTTATCGGGGAATTAGGGAAGGGTAGGGGGTGTGCGCTGGTGATTTGTCCGGCTTCGCTGCTCACAAATTGGCAGCAGGAACTCGCGCATTTCGCTCCGCAGCTGAAGGTGTCTGTGCTGCACCCTTACGCGTTGAATCACTCAGATTCAGCATTTCTGCATTCCGATCCGGCGTGGCTTATTCGCCGAGCTCATGTGGCTCTTACGACGTACGGTATCGCTACCCGCGAGGAAAAGTTGGCGATGTGTCCGTGGCAGGCACTGGTGCTGGACGAAGCTCAGGCTATCAAATCTGCCGCGTCGCAACGTACACGTGCCATTCTGCGCTTTTCATGTACGCGTCGGGTGGCGCTCACGGGAACTCCGGTGGAAAACTCTCTTAACGAGTTGCGTTCTCTCTTTGAATTTCTTAATCCCGGTCTACTCGGTACCGAGTCGGAGTTTAACGCATTCGTACGAGGTATGGGTAGCGATTACTCCGCGTTGCGGCGCTTGGTACGCCCGTTTATGCTGCGGCGGGTAAAAAGCGATCCTGCTTTGTTGCCCGAATTACCACCTAAAACAGAACAACCGGCATATTGTTTGCTTACCCCGGAACAAGCCCGCCTTTATGCTGGGGAAGTCGACAACCTACGTGCCGTGTTGTCAGAGGAGGATGCGCGTACGCGGCTCATGCTCATCCTTCCGATATTAGGACGACTCAAGCAAATCTGCAATCACCCGGCGCAATACCTCGGGGAGTCATATTACGATCCTGCCGCTTCAGGTAAGTTTGAAATGCTGCGTTACCTAGCGGAACAAATGAGGGATGCCGGGGAGTGTTGTCTCATTTTTACGCAATACCGCTCGATTATGCCCCATTTACACGATTTTTTAGAAGAAATATTCGGCGCACCCGGGCTCATGCTCCACGGAGATACACCTATCCATGAACGCCAACGTTTCGTATCTCAATTCCAGTCACCCGGCGGTCCTCCTTTCTTCTTGCTTTCATTACGTGCCGCCGGTACAGGTCTCACTCTTACACGCGCACACCACGTTGTGCATTTCGATCGTTGGTGGAATCCCGCTGTGGAAAATCAAGCCAGCGACCGCGCTCACCGTATAGGTCAAAAACATCCGGTCTTTATCCACCCTCTTATCTGTACCGGGACGATCGAACAAAATATTCACACCATGCTCCGAAAAAAATCCACTATGACCGATGCTCTCCTCTCCGGCGGTCTCGAAAAATTATTACTGAACCTTAGCGCGGATGAAATACTTTCACTCACCTAAACGACAGTTCCGCACCAATGCTCGCTTCTCCATCTTTTTAATTTTTGCTCGAGAATGGCGGCACCTCCGTGGTGCGTAACTTTTTCCATCGCGAAGTCCGGGGAGGGACTTATGTGGTACGCCACAGCTCAGCGGTGAGGGGAGCAAACGAGGTGCAGGCAGCGGTCCGGCGGGGCACTGCATGGTCATTCTTTGACAACCCATTGACCACCTTTATCGGGACCGACTCGCTTTATCAAACCCTGTGATTTGAATCGGCGTATGTGGTTGTCCACAGTGCGGACACCCACTCGGAGTTGGTCGGCGAGCTGAGTACGGGTAATCGTAGGGGATTGTTTCATGAGGGCAAGTATCGATTTCGGGAGTGAGGATGTTGCCTGAGACGCTGTATCACCGTTTCGCATACGGAATGTAAGTGCGTAGCTTCCCTTGTATTCGTACTTCAACATAGGGAGCTGAGCAGCCTTACAAGCCTGCACCATCGCTTCAATGCCACGGCCCCATTTCTCCATTTCGCCGGCTTTGGTAAACGCACCTGCTATCAGCGGATTATACGGACAGGAGTAGTGCCGCTTCGTCAAATCCTTCACCGTCCAATTTTCCGGCAATTTCCCCGGATTATAGATAACAAACTGATCATCAAATACTTTAATTTGTATCGTCATGGATGACGCGTAATCTCTGTGCACGATAGCATTCAAAATAGCTTCTCGCAGGGCTACTTTCGGCAAGGGGAAACGTTCATATCGCTGAAAGCCGTCGTAGGACACGTAGGCTTTGAGATATTTCGTGTAGATGATGTCTTCGAGTTTATCCACCTGTTCGATAAGAGCCCCTGATACGACATCCTGATACACCAAATCTGCATCTGAACGGAAATAGCCTATTTGAACTGTGGCTCCTGTAAAAAAATTGTGAGGTTGAGGATGGAAGAGAAGGATAGCGGCGTGAGTTAAGTAACCATCATCGGTTATAAGCTGCAAATTTCGGAGGATTCGCTCTTTGGTATCACGATGAAGACTTTGTTCATCGGGCTGTTTGCGGATACATTTTTCCCTGAATATCTTAAAGGCCTTCTCGGAGAGGTTTTTCACGGAAACCTTCGGTACAGTGAGGGAATCCCAACTCATATTGCGCCGCTTCAGCAATGCCTCCGACAATTTATGTCCCATCAACTCCTGAATTGTACTCCCCGTTCGCTTGTAATACCTCCCCTCAAAGCCCACTAGGTAGTGATAAGCGGGTACCTCAACACTCACATAATCTTTTCCCTCTGTTGTGCATAATCTCACATCCGCTATGATGCCCAATCTATTTCTGATCTTATTCGGTAGCTTCTCAAGCAGCTTTTCCGCATTGTTTACTCCGACCACCTTGCCACTGTCATTTATTCCTATGTACAACGTACCACCCTCTGCATTCGCAAAGGCACAGAGAACCTTCAAATAGGCATCCTTCCATGACTCTTTCCGCTCGACATTTTGACTTTCCCTGTCTGTTTCCACTGCCACAATATACACCACTCTACGGGTTTATTCAATCCTTATCTGCCGGTTACACTGCAAATTTCGGAGGACGGAGAGGCGGAAGTGCAGTGAAGGATGGTGTGCATAGTGTATTGAATACAAGGGATATGCGTCGGTGTGCGATTGATTTACACTGCCATTTACACTGCAAATTTTCGGAGGTGAGGTGGGGAAATGCCGCAAAGTGTGGGGTACGTAGTGCGTTAAATACAAAAGAAATACGTCGGTGGGTGATTGGTTTGCCCTGCCGGTTACACTGCCGGTTACCCTGCGAGCTGAACCTTGAAGTATCACTGAGTAGCGCGTGGTTTGTAGGAAGTGAGCGGAGATTTATT
>CAZJIH010000111.1:0-6374 GCA_964545935.1 uncultured Akkermansia sp.
AATTTTCATTTTTTTACTTCAGCACACGCCCAATCTCGCGATTCGCAGCAAAAAAGATGGGCACAGCCGAAAGCAAAACACAGCCGAGTAAGCTGAAGGATATAAGACGGATTTCCGGCATGATATCCTGCAACGTTAGTGTATGTACTTCTAATTTAAGGATTTCCACAACAATAAACTTCTGGAAATACATAAAGGTTGCAATAGCGCCGACAAACGACGCGAATACAAGAATGAGATTCTCCGCGATGAACGCACCGACAAGCAGGAGCGGATGAATACCGAAACTTTTCATCAACGTGTAAATGTACTCATTTTGACGATATTCCATGCCTGCCAAAGCTGTAAGAAGTATCCCCACAATTACACAGATACCTAGGCACAGAGCAATGCGACATTGCGTTTGTTTACTGAGCAAATCATCCATTCTACTAAGAATCGGAGAAGCCGAAATAATAGATCCAACAGCCTTTTCATACCCCTCTAACATGCGTAAATAGTGTTCAGCCTTCACAATCGCATCCGATGATTGCAAATCATGCACCCTCAATACAATAGTATAAAGTGCACCTGTGTTATAATCCGGGAGTATGCGTTTAACTGTGTCCGGTGGTACAATCAATGCCCCCTCAGCTACAATGCGTGCCAAAGCATGTCCGTCAGGTAAGTCTTTCACCGCAACAGGAATACGTTGCTTCTTCAGATACACATCCCCGGGACCGGGCATCATCACACGACGATCGGCTGATTGTAGCAAGGTCGGTCTACCATCCGCCGCCATCAACGGTTGCATCTGGTTTGTGCGTTGAAAGGGAAACGTGTACACATGTACGCTTCTACCCCCATGCCGGGATACGGAACCGACTAGTTTCAGTACGTAAGAATCCGCTCCCAAAACTTCGGTAAATTCACGTTGCGAAGGTAAATACATCGCATGCTCTTCAGGTGCGGACACAGTGCTTACCACAATATCTGCACCGCGGGTAATGAGCTCATGCCGTACCACACTTAGCGTAATTACAAAACTACCGAGAGCAGCTAAAGCACTAAGTGTTAAAAAATAAACTACTAATACACGCGCAATGGGACTGGAAATACGCGAAAACCAGCGGTGTATTGTATCCTTAGCGAGATACAGGATGGTCAAAATCAATGAGATCATCGGCTAAGTCAAGCAAGCGAGCATCATGCGTACAAATGATGCATATACGATTCCTTGCATCCTTGAGCACAAGCTTTTTTATAATAGATGTATTGTCATCATCCAAACCGGACGTCGGCTCATCTAACAACACGATAGGTGAATTTTTCATCAATGTACGGGCCAGCGCGGCGCGTTGAGCCTGACCACCGGATAGCATATCGGCTCGGCGGTGTCGCAACTCCTGCAATCCGAGATCTGTAAGTAACTCTTCGCAAAGCGGTTTCCAAAGTTTACCCGGTAGTACCGCCATCTCCGCCGCCAACCTTAAATTCCTTTCTACACTCACCAATGGTAAAAGATTGATCCCCTGAAACATGTACGCAACCTCCCGCCTATGATAGCGTCGACTCGTTACTTTTACCCCACTGGGTGTCACTATTTTCCCTCTATCTGCTTTCAGATACCCGGCCAATAATTTAAGTAATGTTGTTTTCCCGCTACCCGAATATCCTTTGAGTACCGTGATCCCCGGTAAGAATGCGTGCGTAAAGCAGTCCAACACCTTCTCCCGACGTGTATATCCGAAAGTTACGCTCTCGCATACCAATTTCATGGCATATTGTCCGATGTAGTAGATTTAGGACTCAGGAGGATATCTCGTTCCGCAATGAGTAAAATAACATAATCGGGGTAAAGCAAGGAGACTAATTGTTGCCAATCTTCACAATCCGAGGCAGCCGGATGCCGTAATAGGTCAGCTTTGGATACTCGCATGCTCCCTTTATCCGCATTATAACTCACCACCGCTTCCATCCTGCTCCCCAAGATTTTATACGCAGTTGCGTGTTCTTGCTCCGGAATTTTGAAGAAAAAGACGAGCATATCGCCGGTACTTCCGCTGCGTTCAACACGCCGGAAGGCGTAAGTCCCGCATAGTTTTTTTGCTCCGGGTAATTCCACCGCCGCACTGAAATTTTCCGGAGGCAACAAACTTAGATTTGTATCCGTAATGCTCACGGTGATGTAGAAGGACGAATCATCGCAGATCGTAGCGAAGGGATACGATGGATTCTGCACATATTCAAATGGTTGCGTTGGGTCCTCCGGCATCGTGAAATGGTACTGTATCCGCCCGGTAAATGGCATGTGCAGCGTCAATTCATCATGCTTATCGTTAAATTCTTTGCGTTTTCGCCGTTCCATCGTGCTCAACTCACGTTCATTCAACGAAATGCGTTCATCTATATCCTGCAGTGCATCTTGGGTCGCTGCCGCGTCTCCTTCTTCAGGACGATAATCTTTTGCGTAAGCGCGTTCACTCGGTGTCAGCGACAGATAAAATCGCAATTTTTCACGCTGTAATTCCAGCTTACGTATTTCGTCTTTCTTTGACAGACGTTCCCTCTGTATCTGCAGTTCCATATCCTCACGCTCCTCTTCCGTTTTTTCCTTGTTGAGCACCGCTATCACGGTTCCCTTTTCTACCCGTTGTTCGGTGTTTACCATCAAATCACTCACCATCCCTTTTGTCGGAAAAGAAAGTGTCGTAGCCTGCTCCGGTACTATCTTAGCATCAAATTTACCGATGACAATTTCCTCTGTCGCCGGAAGCCATGCCGACGTAAGCAAGAGTAAACCGAGTACCTGCCGCAATACCTTCATAATCCTTACATAGGAAGCCCCAACCCACCGGTCACTTTCCGTATCTCCTCCTCCGATTTTTCCTTCGCTTGCTTTAACGCATCCTGTACAGTTTTAAGTACCATAGTTTCTAAAAAATCCACATCCTCCGGGTCAACAATGGCGGGGTCTATGTGTAATTCTAAAAGCTCCCCCGCACCATTGACTGTCGCCTTTACCTTGCCGCCAGCGGCTTCCGTTGTGATCTGCATCTTTGCAACACGTGCCTGTGCCTGCATCACCCCTGCCTGCATGGCCTGTGCCTGTTTCATGAGATTCTGTATATTCATTGTTGTTTAACTATTTTAGCTTCAAATTCTTTGAGGGCCTGTTCAATAAGCGGGTCCTTGTAAAAATCGTCTTCAGGGAGTGCGTGTTTCGTCTCTTTAGGCGTCCGAGAAGTTGTCTCTTCTTTCGTACCCCCTACTGCTTCTTTTTTTTCTACCTGTACAACATCGGAGCGCGTAGGTGGTTCTAGTGGCTCTTCCACGGGTTCGGGTACCTGCGCATCTACGACAACACGGATACGGTCCAATTGATACCCACAGTCTCCCTCAAGTATCTCTCGTACGATTTGCACGACATCGTCGTTCAGCAAAGCATCACGACTAACTATATCCTTGGGGTTTATGGCTATTGTGACCAATCCAGCATCTTCCCCGACATATACTGTGTTGCCTATAATCCCGGCTTTTAACGGTGCACGTGCACGTGCCGCTGCCAACGCTTCCTCCCATATCTCACCGTTAAGCGCGACCTTGGTCGGTTCTGTCGGATCATTCGAAAAACTCGGAGGAGCATCATCTATTGGTTCCAGTACATCGGCGGGTGGCTGCTCCCCCGGCTCAGCTACTGCTTCATTCGCTCCCACCACGGGTTCGTGCTGTACTGTTTCCGCATCAATACCTTGCGGTACGGTTACTTCACGTGGTTCCTTCGGCTGTGCCGCGGGTGGATTTACCTTACCGTCTGCCGGCAAGGGTATGTCAGGCAGTATTTCCGTGGCTATGGGAGTGTCAGGTACGGGTGCTCCGTTGAGTGCCTTAATGATGTCACTGATATTTGCCTGTGCCAACGAATGAACTGCCTGTATGATGCCGAGTTCCAAGTGCAACCGTCTATTCGTGCTCCACCGCATTTGCTCCTCCGCTCCGGATAGAGCTTCCATCATACTTACAATCTTATCGAGCGGAATGCGTGTGATATGCTGCATCAAGGGTTCTCGCCATACACTCGGTATGGATACGCAACTTTCCTGCGGCGCTACCTTCGCTACCATCAGTTCCCGAACAGTTCCCATCATTTCTTCCAAAAATTGTTTCATGTCACGTCCGGCTTCAGACAGCTCGTGCACCAAGTGCAGTAAACTCGGAAGCTGCCTATCGAGCATGTATGCTACGGCACGCGCTACTATATCCCGCCCGGTCACCCCGAATACATCATTTACATGGCGCTCTGATATGCAATTTCCGCAAAATGCTACGAGTTGATCGAGCATGGATTGCGCATCTCGCATGCCTCCATCGGCAACAGCGGCTATCGCATACGCCGCATCTTCATTCAGTGTCACTCCTTCTAAACTCGCTATGTGTATCAGATGCTTCGCTATGATGTCCGCCGGAATAGGGCGTAAGTCAAATCGTTGACACCGCGACAATATCGTCGGTAGTATCTTATGAGGCTCCGTAGTCGCGAAAATAAACATGACATGCTCCGGCGGCTCTTCAAGTGTCTTCAATAAGGCATTGAAGGATTCCTTTGTTAGCATGTGCACTTCATCTATGTAGATAATTCGATACTGCCCGCGTGTCGGTGTTATTTGTACATTCTCCCGTAAATCCCGTATGTTATCTATTCCACGATTCGATGCCCCGTCTATCTCCATCACATCTAAACTACGTCCCTCTGCTATCTCACGACACACATCTTCATCCGGATCAAAATCTACCCTCGGACCCCCGCTGCAATTCAGCGCCTTTGCGAATATCCTCGCCGTAGAAGTTTTTCCTGTCCCTCTCGGTCCCACGAATAAATACGCGTGCGCCAGCCGTTTCTGCTCTATCGCATTGCACAACGTCCGCACCACATGCTCCTGCCCGAGTACATCTTTGAATGTACGTGGACGATACTTCCTAGCAAAAACCTGATAACTCACGCTTCCAAGTCTACACCCGCCAACCTGCTTTTGCAAGCATAATCTCCGCACCTACCCCGAAAAATCACACCTCTCCCAATAAAATTTTTGAAAAGACCACACGCGGTAAGCGCTAATCCGGCGGTGGGACTAGCCTCAGGGCAAGACTCTACTTTTGATGCGCCTGAAGACAGGTGGGGGAACACAGGTAGCGACCCATCTTTCCCAACCCGGGGTATTGACAAAGCCGCGTACGAGAGAGGAAGATATTTCTTCGAGTTCACCGGGTGCTACCATAAAAATGGTATCTATACCCGGTTCCATTCGACTATTCATACGTGCCATAACTTTTTCATATTCAAAGTCGGCTGAACCACGTAAACCACGTAGCAAATGAGTGGCACCGGCTTCACGAGCAAAGTCAACGAGAAAACCATGATTGACAACGGCAACCCGTACGCGAGCTCCAAGATCACTTACCATCTCTTCCAAAGCAGCGCGGCGTTCCCGAGTACTGAGAAAAGGAACTTTATCAGGGTTGACGGCTAGGGCAACGACTAAAACATCAAAAAGTTCGACACCACGACGAATCATCCAAAGATGCCCATTGGTGGGAGGATCGAAGCTACCTGCGTATATTCCGATGCGCTGCGTGCTCATAGCTAAAAGTGAAGCTCTACGGACGCGCTCCCCCCTTTCCCGGGGAAAGAAGCGCAAAAAGAGAGGCGGGAGCGGGATTCGAACCCGCGAAATAACGGTTTTGCAAACCGCCGCCTTAGACCACTTGGCTATCCCGCCGCATCAAGACGCCGAAAAGTATATAACCAAGGTACCGATTTGTCAAATTTTTTTACGAAAAAATGTAAAAAAAACGCATACGTTCCGAGAAAACTTTAAGAGTGTCCTAAGGATGTATCCGTGCGGCTGCGTTGATTTGCCTCCCTCTCATCGTTTCGACCTTACCTTTTTCCCTCCCATACCCGCGCCCCCCTTGTTGCGCCTATCCGTTTGACTTCGTCCATCGTACTTAATCACCCCCGTATTTACCTGCAAAGAAATTATCGCACGGCACTAAACGGGTAAATCTTCTCGAAAATGGGTGCACAGCCTCTTGACAAAATGGGGGGATATGGTAGAATAGCGATGATATGTTGCTGGAAATAAAACAATACGGAGACGAAGTATTGAGGGAGAGTTGTGCGCGGGTGGAGAAGATAGAAACCGAACATAATACACTTGCAGCGAATATGTTAGAAACGATGTACGCTGCACGTGGAATAGGGTTGGCGGCACCGCAGATCGGCATCGGTATTCAGCTCGTGGTCATTGATATACCGGAGGCGGAAGAAGAGGGTGAGACCCCTGCCGAAAAAATTACCGTAAACGGGGAAACATGCGATATGCGAAGCATCATGC
>CAZJIH010000112.1:0-6302 GCA_964545935.1 uncultured Akkermansia sp.
CGCCTAGAATTTCAATCAAAAATCTAAAATCAAAAATCAAAAATGCGGAGGGGGGCGGGCGCGGTGGGCATTGGGGAGGGGCGGCAAGAGCAGCGGTTCAGCGGTTCAGTGCATCTAGGAACGCGACGGCATAACTTCCCGGTTGCGATGTTTGTTGAGCTGCAGATTCCGCTGCCATGTTGAAGAGCCTAGCCACGACGATAGCGGCTTCTAGGGGTGTCTCCGCCACCGCGCAGAGCGCAGCTGCTAGTGCGCCCATTGCGCACCCCATACCCGTTACACGCGTTGTAAGTTCGCATCCACCGCTGATAGCCTCTGTTGATTGACCATCCGTTGCGTAGTCGACAGCACCGGTAACCAAGATAGTCGCGCCGGTGCTGCGGGCAAGTTGTTGAGCGGCGGGGAGAGCGGCTGCGGCTTCATCCGTGCTTTCGGGACCGCGCGTAGCGGTCTTCATTCCCGCCAATGCCATAATTTCACTGGCATTGCCGCGTATGAGAGACGGCGGTGCGAGCTGAATTAATTCGCGGCAGAATCGGGTACGAACACTGAGCAAACCCACAGCCACGGGGTCAAGAACCCACGGTATACCCAAGTCACCGGCGCATTTGACCGCTGCTCGCTGAGTGGCGGCTTGTTGTTCCGAATACGTACCCACATTGACCAGCAAAGCCTGAGCGCAACTCTTCAGCATCTCCTCCGCTTCCGAGGCATCCGCCAGCATCGCCGGAACAGCGTGCGCCGCAAGCAAAAGATTCGCCGTGAAATTTCGTACAACATCATTTGTGAGACACAGCACGAGCGGGCGCTGCGTTCGTAACGCGGAAACCACCCTGTCCGTCATTTTATCTCTATCCTGTTCCGTCATCATAGTTCGTTCACATCAACGGCATCTCGGTATGAGCAATCGTTCGGCAGTTCAGAGGAGACTTTTTGCGGCATCCCTCGGGTTTTCGGAGGAACAAATTGCCGACACGACAGCTATTCCCGCGCAGTATCCGGTAGCGCGGAGGGCACGCGCTCGTTCGGCGTTGAGACCGCCGATCGCCACCACCGGCACGGGAGAGAGCTGAGCCAGCTTCACCCAGCCGTCTACCCCCAAATCCTTCGGCGCATTCTTCTTGGAAATAGTGGGAAAGACCGGTCCGCATCCCACGTAGTCCACTATTCCGGCATCCACCGCTCGCATCTGTTCCTCGGTCGATACGGAAAGCCCGAGTATCTTTCCCGGACCGAGCAAACGCCTTGCTTCAGCCACCGGCATGTCACTCTGCCCCACATGTACCCCTTCGGCTCCTATCTCGAGTGCCAATTTCACACGATTGTTGATGATGAGAGGCACACCGAAGCTGCGCAGGAAATCGTGCAACTCAGTGGCTTCCCGCACGAGTGTAGCTCGGTCTGTACACGTGCTGCGGTACTGCACAATAGTGACACCGCCCGCCACGGCTTCGCGCACGGTATGCAGCAACCCAGTCGCGCATTTGTAGGCTTCATCCGTCACCAAATACAGATTCAGCGGCAATTCTTTTTGTTCCTTCATACGAGAACGCAAAAAACTCAGTTAAACAGGGGAGTAGAATAATATCTATCCGCCGAATCCGGCAAAATAACCACGATCGTTTTCCCCGCATACTCCTCGCGCTTCGCTACTTCCGTAGCTGCCCACAACGCGGCACCGGAGGATATCCCGACGAGTACGCCGTCGGAGTGACCGAGCTCCTTCGCCACCGTGAAAGGTACTTCATTATCGACCGCGATGACCTCATCGTACACCGAGGTATCGAGCGTTGCCGGTATGAACCCCGCACCGATGCCTTGGATTTTATGACTGCCGGCTACACCGGTCGACAGCACAGCGGAGGTAGCCGGTTCCACTGCCACCACATGCACATTCGGCTTCTTTTCTTTGAGGAATTTGCCGACTCCGCTGACTGTACCGCCCGTACCCACACCTGCCACAAACACATCCACCTGTCCGTCCGTATCTTCCCATATTTCCGGACCTGTTGTAGCGTAGTGAATTGTAAGGTTGACATAGTTATCGAACTGTCCGGCGATGATGGAACCGGGGATTTGCTCCTTCAACTCCGCCGCCTTAGCAATGGCACCCTTCATCCCCTTTGTTCCATCGGTCAACACAATTTGAGCTCCGTACGCCTTCAGGATGTTACGTCTTTCCACGCTCATGGTCTCCGGCATAGTAAGTATAGCCCGGTATCCCTTTGCCGCCGCTATGGCTGCTATGCCTATTCCGGTGTTGCCGCTGGTCGGTTCAATAATCGTACCGCCGGGCTGCAAACGACCCGCCTTTTCAGCGTCCTCAATGATAGCACGCGCTATACGATCTTTCACGCTGCCGGCAGGATTGAAATACTCCAGCTTAACCAATAACCGAGCTTTCAATCCGTGCAAGCGATTGTAGTTCACCGGCTCCAGTAGAGGGGTATGCCCCACCAGCTCCGCCGCCGATTGATATATCTTCATCGTATGATGTTGAAAGCGTTTTCGAGGTCTTCTATGAGGTCTTCTACATTTTCTATCCCGATTGACAGACGCACAGTGGACGGCGTGATGCCGCATTCCGCCAGCTCCGCTTCGCTGAGTTGGGAATGTGTGGTAGACGCCGGGTGTATCACCAAACTCTTCGCATCGGCCACATTCGCCAACAACGAAAACAACTCCAAGCTTTCACAGAACTTCTGCGCTTTTTCGCGACCGCCTTTCACTTCTATCGTGAAAATACTTGCTCCTCCCTGAGGGTAGTATTTTTCGTAAAGTTTGTGATCGCGGTGTTCCGGCAGACTCGGGTGGTTTACCCTTTCAACCTGCGGGTGTTTGCTGAGGTATTCCACGATCCGGAGTGTGTTCTGCACATGTCTTTCCACACGCAGAGAGAGAGTCTCCAGCCCCTGCAACAGCAAGAAGGAATTGAAGGGACTTATCGCCGCTCCTTGGTCCCTCAATAAAGTCGTACGTATCTTCACGATGTACGCAGCCGCTCCCACAGCATCCGCGAAAACGAGCCCGTGGTAGCTCGGATTCGGCTTTGTTAACCCGGGGAATTTATCATTCTGCTTCCAGTCGAACTTCCCGCTGTCGACGATGATTCCGCCCATCACGGTGCCGTGTCCGCCTATGAATTTTGTAGCGCTGTGTACCACGATGTCGGCACCGTGTTCGATAGGACGCAGCAGGTAAGGGGTGCTGAAGGTGCTGTCCGTTACCAACGGTATCCCGTGTCGGTGCGCGATTTCCGCTATGGCTTCGATGTCCGCCACATCGCTGTTCGGATTACCCAAGGTTTCCACGTAGAGGAGCTTGGTATTCGGGCGGATGGCTGCTTCGTAATTCGCCGGGTTCGACGCATCCACAAAGCTTACATCTATCCCGACTTCCTTGAACAGATGAGAAAAGAGATTGAAGGTGCCGCCGTAGAGTGTCAGTGATGACACGATATGTTCGCCTACTCCCGTGATGTTGCGTACCGCGTAATCGATTGCAGCCGTCCCGGATGCTACCGCTAGAGCTCCTATCCCACCTTCCAATGCCGCCATCCGTTTCTCTAACACATCACTCGTCGGATTCATCAATCGCGTGTAAATATTCCCGGGGCGTGTCAACCCGAACCGTCCTGCTGCCTCCGCGCTGTCTTTGAATACGTACGATGTCGTCGCGTAAATCGGAACCGCGCGTGCGTCCGTTGCCGAATCCGCCTGTTCCTGTCCGACGTGTACCTGAAGTGTCTCAAATCTATACTGTTTACTCATAGTTGTTTTCCTTTCTTTGTTTAATTCCTACTAATTCCGTAGGAGCAGGAGCAATTTACCATAACCACACTCCCTTGTCAACCATTTTTTTACAATTTTAATCTAACCCCACACCTGTTCCGATAATCCACCCCACGGATGCATGGATCTAGTCCCCACACATCGTTTCGGATTTGCATCCTCCCGTCATACCCGCGCAACTCCGTTGCGCCTAACTCCTTCACTCCGTATATCGTACTTCGTTCTTCGTACTTGCTCTCCCTCGTGTCTTCCCGCATCAAAGCCATTGCCCACCACTAAGCCTTTAATTTATTTGGGACGGATGTGAGCTCGGGGGTGTGTATTACTTGACATTTGACTTTTTTCCTGTACAAAAGAAGGGAGGCACATGGCAGACGTAGATACAGGTGGGGGACGAGGATTATGGAATCGGGTACGGAGAGGTGTAAGGCACGGCATATTTCAGGTGCCGTTATTGCTTCCGTTGGCGTGTGTTGTCGGAGTGATCCTGAACGGGGCAGTTGGGTGGACACTTGTAGCACTAGCCTTGACCGCAGCTCTTTACGGACGTGCTTTTCGCGTGCTGTATCTCGCATTCTGCTGCGGGGCGGTAGTTTTTTTATGCACAGCACTCCGGGAACGCAGCGCTCAGCAGCTACAGCTTGCGCCGGGAGACCCGCCACCGCCGACGGTTAGTCTCGAAGGTACCGTGGTGGCGGAGTTAAATCGCGGATGCATCCTCGAGACCGCATCTTTGGGTGTACGCGTTGCCGTGTATGGTGACACGAAGTGGAAACTCGGTGAAATACACAGAATTGTAGGACAACCCTTAGAACCGACACAGCCGTTGGTACCCGGTATGTTCTCGCAGGCAGAATGGATGCGAAGTCAAGGACTTGTCGCGCGTTTAGTATGCATTCGTTCAAAAAAAATCGGCACAAGCATAGGACGAGCCGCGCTGATGCGCATCGCATCCGGGGTACGCGGGCAACTTGCGGATCGTTTAATGCCGAGAGGAACGGAAAACGACATCCGGCGTCAGGTACTCTGTGCCTTGGTACTCGGTGAAAAAGATCGTGCCGAACCCGCGACGATTGAACTCTTTCGGCGAGGTGGATGCCTGCATGCCTTCGCCGTGAGCGGTCTACATGTCGGCATAGTAGCCGGTATCCTCTGGTTTTTTCTCAAGTTATTCCGGGTACGACCTAAAATCGGGTGGTATGTGCAGTTGTTGGGTGTCGGTAGTTATGTTTTCGCGACAGGAATGGCAGTACCCGCCCTCCGCGCCTACATCATGATAGCCACCATTTTAGGTGCTCTCATACTACGACGACGCCCCGGGTTATTTAACACGTGGGCCTTAGCCGCTTTGCTCGTACTCATGCTGCAACCTTGGCAACTTTATCAACCGGGTTTCCTACTCTCTTTTACTGTGTACGCCGCTATTTGTTTGGGGGTGCGTTTCTTGATGCCGGATAGGACTTGGTTCGGGCCGGACTCATACATCCCGGTGCGTATTTATACACGCTTTGAGCGCCTCCGTAAAACCGTCGACCTCTCTGTGCGCGGTATCGTAGTAGTTTCTCTTTGTGCTTGGTTGGTTTCTTTGCCGATCACCTTCATGCAATTCCATGTGCTGAATTTGGGGAGTTACGTAGTGAACATCCTGCTCTCACCTTTGCTGCCGGTGGTCATGTTTTGCGGACTCCTCACCTTGGCAGTTGCCGGTTTGCCTATTTTAGGACCGGTGTGTCAGGCAGTTTCGTTGCATACAGCCGGTATGCTGATTCGCCTTGTTGCTCTCTCGGAACTCATCCCCGCCGCTTATCTCCCCGCCGTCCCGCCCGCACAGGCGAGCGACTTTCGTGTATTCGATCTCGGGTACGATCGCCGTGTCTGCATATTGGGGAATCCCGGTGTGTTGATCGGGGATGTCCATTTGCTGAATCAAGCGCGATACTCCGTGCAACCAGCTCTCTTTCATGCCGGTTTTTCTCCGGTGCTGTGTCTGTCGCCGGTAAAGGACGATGTGCGGAGTATCTACGCTCAATCGTGGCCGAATTTACAATTCCGGACCATCTCTCCTGGCTCGTGTATCCGCCGTTTTTCTACCCTCGCCGGTTCATTCACTATTTTCCCGGCACCGGCTACTATCCCTACGCGATATCACCCAAATGCCGTGCCAATTATTCATTGGACTCGTCCGGATGGTTCTCGTGTCCTCTACATCGGCAATGCCGCTATGTCTACCCTCCGTTCTATACCTCCCGCCTTCCTCCGCATCGATATCATTATCCTCGGCTTTAACTCCCATGAACCAATTTTTCAAGAGGATGCCCAATCTCTACCGGGTGTAAAAAAGGTGATTATGATGAAAACGTGAACCGCAGTCCTGCCGCGGTCCACCGCGATGCCCACCACCCCGCCTCCCCGCCGCATTTTTGATTTTAGATTTTAGATTTTTGATTGAGAATAGTGGCGCTGCCGTGGCGCAAGGATTTTTTACGATGCAAAGCCGGGAAGCAGTGCTTG
>CAZJIH010000113.1:0-6227 GCA_964545935.1 uncultured Akkermansia sp.
GCGCAGGCTATCATATAATCGCGGTTAAGCTTGGCGATGTTATCTACGGACACACCTTTGGGACAAGCGGCTTCGCATTCGTATTGGTTGGTGCAGTTACCGAAACCGAGGGCATCCATTTGACGCACCATAGCAAGCACGCGTTTATTCTTTTCGGGGTAGCCTTGGGGAAGCAGGTTCAGGTGAGCGGCTTTGGCAGAGGTAAAGAGCATAGCCGAGCTATTCTTACAGCTCGCGACACATGCACCGCAGCCGATACACGCGGCGGCATCAAAAGCGGCGTCAGCCGTCTTCTTGCGCACAGGCACATTATTGGCATTGGGCGCCGCCCCGGTACGTATATCTACAAAACCACCGGCAGCAATAATTTTATCCAGAGCAGAGCGGTCAACGATAAGGTCACGCAGGAGAGGGAAAGCCTTTGCCCGGAAGGGTTCTATCCAAATCGTATCACCGTCCTTAAATTGACGCATGTGGAGTTGACAGGTTGTCACTTTTTTCCCGCCGTGCGGAATCCCGTTGATAGTCAGTGAACACATTCCGCAAATACCTTCACGGCAATCGTGGTCGAAATGGATGGGTTCCTTACCTTCATGAACGAGTCCCTCATTAACGATATCGAGCATCTCGAGAAAAGACGCTTCATCGGGAATATTCTCTGCCCGGTAGGTTTCGATACGACCTTGAGCCTGAGCATTCTCCTGTCTCCAGACTTTCAATGTAAGATTCAGAGTAGCCATAATTGTAAAAAATATCTTTGATGTGTAGGTAGACCCGTATTATTTGTATGAACGTATAGCGAGATGAACATTGTCGAAAGTCAACGGTTCTTTGTGTAGTACCGGCAACTCATCTGTCCCCTTGTATTCCCAGCATGAAACAAAAGCGAAATGCTCGTCATCGCGTTTAGCTTCGCCATCGGCTAATTGGTGCTCCAATCGGAAATGAGCACCGCAGGACTCTTCGCGCGCAAGCGCATCGTAACACAGGAGCGGGGCAAAATCTAAGAAAGCGGCTACACGCCAAGCTTTTTCCAGTTCCATGTTGATACCGTTCGTACTGCCGACAATCTTAACATTTTCCCAAAATTCCTTACGGATGGCAGGTATTTTTTCGATAGCATCCAGCAAAGATTCCTTGGTACGTCCCATACCGACATCTTCCCAGATAAGTTTTCCGAGCTCACGGTGAATTTCATCGGGAGTCTTGGTACCCTTCACGTCCATCATCTTAGCAATACGCGCCTTCACAGCTTCTTCCGCTTCCTTAAACTCCGGAGCCGCAGTTGTAACACTTCCCGGTTTCTGCGTAGTGAGATACGTCGGTAGGGTAGATGAAATCACGAAATAACCGTCGGAAAGACCTTGCATGAGAGCGGAAGCACCGAGACGATTCGCGCCGTGGTCAGAGAAATTAGCTTCACCGAGTACGTGGAGTCCCGGAATAGACGACATCAGGTTGTAATCCACCCACAGCCCGCCCATGGTGTAATGCGACGCCGGGTAAATCATCATCGGCTCCTCGTGTGGGTCGACATCCGTAATTTCTTCATACATTTCGAAGAGGTTACCGTACTGACCGTCAATCCATTCTTTTCCCATGCGAGCAATGGAATCTTTGAAATCGAGGAACACACCGCGTCCGGTACTCGCTACCCCTCGCCCGTCATCGCAGGCTTCTTTAGCGGCACGCGATGAAATGTCGCGCGGCGCCAAATTACCGAAGGAAGGATATTTACGCTCGAGGTAATAATCGCGGTCACCTTCAGCTACATCGGATGCTTTCATTTCCCCCTTGCGTATTTTTTCGGCGACTTCTTTACTTTTCGGCACCCAGATACGACCGTCATTGCGGAGAGACTCCGACATGAGTGTGAGCTTACTCTGGTAGTCACCTTTCACCGGAATACAAGTGGGGTGAATCTGTGTAAAACAGGGGTTTGCGAAATAAGCACCCTTCTTCCAACAGGCACAGGCAGCACCTACATTGCACCCCATGGCGTTGGTAGATAGGTAAAAGACGCGACCGTACCCACCCGTGGCAAGCAACACCGTATCACCGGCATAGCTCTTAATCTCACCGGTCACCAAATCCCGCACCACAATCCCCTTGGCATGCCCGTCTACCACCACGAGGTCCATCATTTCCGTGCGCGGGTGCATTTCAATATGCCCCTTCCCTATCTCTTTTTCCATGGCTTGGTAGCACCCGAGCAACAACTGCTGCCCGGTCTGTCCGCGACTGTAGAATGTACGCTTAAGTTGTGCCCCGCCGAAAGAACGATTATCCAAGAGACCGCCGTATTCACGTCCGAAGGGTATTCCCTGCGCAACGCATTGATTGATAATATCGCATGAAACCTCTGCAAGACGGTACACGTTAGCTTCTCTGGCACGGAAGTCACCGCCCTTCACGGTATCATAAAACAAACGGTAAACCGAATCTCCGTCATTCTGATAATTGTGTGCGGCATTGATACCGCCTTGAGCCGCAATAGAATGTGCCCGACGCGGGGAATCTTGGTAGCAGAAACATTTCACGTTGTAACCGAGCTCGGCGAGGGTAGCGGCTGCCGACCCTCCGGCTAACCCGGTTCCTACAATGAGTACGGTATACTTTCGTCGGTTATTCGGGTTTATCAGTTTGGCTTCGCGTTTATATTTAGTCCACTTTTGCTCAATCGGCCCATCCGGTATACAGGAATCGGGCATGTAATCACTTTCCGGAAACGTAATATCATTCATGATCAAGAGGAGGGTATAAGGTTAATGAAGGAAACCGGTTATAACGGCAAAGGGAATCGATATAAAGCCACCGCACACCACAAGCGCAAAAAGTACGGCAATGATGTTGTAAAGCGGTCGCACCTTACGCGTGCTGAGTCCGAGCGTCTGTAGCACGGATTGTACACCATGACGCACGTGCATGAACAAACAACAAATGGCTACGATGTAGGCGAGGCAACAAATCGGGTTGCTGAACACAGCGAGCACATGTTCATAGCAATGTGCCGGGTCACCGTTTATCGTAAGTTGCCATAGGTGGAAAAGGAGGAAGGCGAGTACCATGACTCCGGTGATGACCATCGTCCGCGAAGAAAGCGTCGCCTTCAGGGTGCCTTCCTTTTGGTAATGCGTGCGGGCTGTGTAATTTTCATACTTGAGCACCAAAGCAAGCAAAATGTGTATCGCAAATACTGCTAACAAACCTAGGCGTATTGCCCAAAGTATCCACGCAGGCATGCTGTGTAAACCTGTCGCATACGTGTCAATCCACGATGCCCCGCTCTCCGTACTTCCGTATATGGTCATGTTACCGGCTAAATGCCCTACTAAAAAAAGCAACAGACACACACCGGTAAGCGCTACTACTATTTTACGCCCTATCGATGACGTGACAAACTTACAGACCGTCGTAATGATTTCGTTCATAAGTGCAGTATTGTCGTGCACGATCAGTTTACACCCTTTAACCGCATTTTGCAAGACAGAATCAGTGTGTAAAAGAAGAAAATTCTCAAAGGTACCGAGAATCACGTACAATCAAACGCCCAAACTCCGCTATTTACGTACGCCGGCGGGTACCTTACGTGGTGTGCTGCGGGAGGGTGTAGTTCAGTGGCTCAGCGCGAAGAGATGTTTTACCCTTGCCGCTTCATCCGCAAATTTATGTCCGTAGGCGGCGTCAACGGTTATGTCAAGCTCCTCGTGCGCTTTACGTAGTTCCGCCGGCATGATGTCCGGGTCATAGAGTTCGGCGAGGGTTTTGTCGGGATACCCGCCACGCGCGGTCAACACATCCTGAGCGCACGCTTCGATTTGTATTCGTTGAGTATCCGTAGGTTCGGGCCACGGGAAATTATTGTAGACAATCTCGGCGGAATAGCGATACCCCATCCCCATTCTACCGGCTACGGCACGCATCCATGCTACGTGCATAGCGGAAGTCAAAACTCCGAAATGGTAGAGAGACGCTCCGGGAATAATTCGGAGTGCGTTACCTGCCAGTGTATCCGCACTGCAAAAGGTCATCGGGATGTAGAAACGATGATTCGACGAAGTTTCCGGTATGGCTAAATAATCAATTTTCGGCATATTTTCGACATGAAATCGGCGAGGGGTACCGGCAATAGCACGTGTCGGCGCACTTTTACTCGCGGCTCGGTAGGCTCTCACACGCTCCGCTCGCTCCGTACAAAGCGGTAACTTTTTGAGTTCGGCTACATCGGCATCCCCCAACCATAAACAGTAACGTATCTCGCCTCGCAGTAATTCACGTGCTCCCATCCACCGTCGGAAATACGGTGCAGCTCCCGGTTCCTTCCTTAAAAAATCATCTCTTTCCTCCGGGGTAAAGAGGTAATTTCCGTCATCGATGGGTTTATTTCCGCTGCCCATCTTCGGTGCATCCCCCAAAGGTTCGCTCCGTTTCCGAATGTAAATATCCGTCGCATCGACGAGATAACCGTTGATATGGGTTGCCGAGTGCGGGTTCCCCTGCTCATCGAAGAGGGTGCATTTATCCGGCTTCCGGGTTGTCATGCCCACAACCACACAATGAACCTCAGCCGATGCCTCCGCCACGCCGGTCCATCTGAACGAACGATAAGCAAACTCGATGTAGACGCCGTATCGTTCCGTGAGATGCTTCCAAAGAACGGCGACGGATTGTCCCTGAACGATAGAATTAGTGGCAACGAACGCGGTGCTTACGGTGGGGTCTGCCCGCATGAGCTGTGCGGCACGGAGAAACCAACACGCCACGTAATCCGAATCCCCTGCCCCGTGTACCCCCTCAAAGACGCGTAGGAGTTCCGCCTTCTGTTCCTTCCCCATCACTCGCGCCCCGGAAAAGGGCGGATTCCCTATGATGTAGTCTACGCGGTGTTCCGGTACATTTTCGAACCAATCGAGAGTAAGTGCGCTCCCGACCCGGATGTTTCCGTAATTTCCCACGCGAAGAAAATCACAATTCTCCCGGATATGAAAGTCTCCGGGTAATTCCTTCATCATCCGAATATGCGCCACCCACAACGCTGTCTCGACTACCTCCGCCGCTGAATGATTGATCTCGATCCCGTAAAATTGCCGTATCGATACTTTGCTGACGATGTTACCCCTATTGCGGAAGGGAGTGATATCGATAAGGTGTCGCACGGCTTCATTTTCCAGCTGTCGCAGCGAAATATAAGTCTCAAGAAGGAAGTTGCCGCTCCCACAGGCGGGGTCAAGAAAGGTGAGAGTTGCCAATTTTTGACAGTACGCTTCCAATTCCTTTGCACGACACGCGTCACTCCCCGATTGACACTCTATGATACCCTCAAGTTCAGCTCTCAATCCGTCTAAAAATAATGGATCGATGACCTTGTGGATGTTTTCCGTCGATGTGTAGTGCATCCCCCCTCTGCGTCGTATTTCCGGCTTCTGTATGCCTTCAAAAAGCCCGCATAGTACGGGCAGTGAAATTCTACTCCACCTGAATTCGGTAGCCGCTACCTCTGCTATGCACGCTCTCACTTCCCCGTCTATCCTCGGTACAAGCACCCCTTCCCCGGTATGTAATACTGCAGGATTTTCCAAAACTTCCTCCGTTCCTTTACCCCGAAAATCTCGTCGCTCATATAAATTCCGGAGTAAACTTTGTACGCTCGCACCTGTCGTATCCGATAGAGGATTACTCCGTACAACATTCAAAAGCATACCCTTAGGACAAAGTCCGACATCCTCCGCGTACAGAAAAAAAATCAACCGTACGCATAAACGATTCAGTTCCCGCGACATATCTTCCTCCGGATACGGATAACTCTCTGTCAACGCATTGTATATCCGCCGAATATATTCGCCGGCTTCCTTCGCCATCTCCCGCTCTTCCCCTCTTTCCGCTAACCTCGTATTTCTTTTATCTCCCGTCATAGCCCAACCCCACTATCTCACATGCTCCCCCAGAAGAAAAGAAAAATGACAGACTGAGCCCCAGTCCCGCCGCTTTCCAGCTTCGCCACCCAAGCAAATTCATTGTGCCTAACTATTTAGTTTCGTATTCCTTACATAGTCTCCTTCGCATTTCTCTACAACTGAATCATACCTCAGTGCAAAGTTGTCAATTTTCTTGGATGTATGTAAAATTTTGGGGAGAAAATCCGATGCTGACAGAATTTTTAATGGCAAGTTGGTGGAAGGTGTGGTAGAATGTGGGTGAAGTGAAAAAGTGTCAAATATGCGGAAGGA